>JAZNVO010000204.1:0-5138 GCA_045592885.1 Alphaproteobacteria bacterium | reverse complement strand
ATTTCAACAATGATTCCAAAGAAATTTGCCCTGTGGATTCAAATCTCTTTAAAGATCCCAAGCTCACCCCCGATCGAAGAGCCGCTCCTTCTTGCGTTAAATTCAATTCCAATCTCTTACTTTTCACACGATGAGCTAAATCTTGCATCACTTCTATCGGCGTTTTTAAATAAATCGACATTATATTATCCCTTGTTGTTTATTTTTTACACTAATGCATCATATATTATCTCTTAAACATTGTCAACAAACAACTTTTATTCCGATTTAAATTTTGCCACCCTTTCAGAGTTCAAAAATACATCAAACCATTTTCGTTTTTCAGCCCAATACTCATTATCCGGTTGCGCCATGATAAACTCTTTAAAGCTCAAAAGTTCCGGATAAAATTTATATCGTCTTTCATCAGAAAGATGACGCCATCTTCCGGGGATACCTCTGATATACACGTCAGATACTGCCGTTGCTTTTTCAATGTGTTCAGGGTATTGGTGCGTTCTTTCCCAAATGAACCGACAAATGCGAACAAATGAGTCAAAATACTTTGATTTATCTGCTGTAATTGCTGAACGATGAAACCGTTTATAATAGAGCATCCGATGAAGGGGAGCTATTTTTGCGCCAGCAAAAATAGTGTGTAAGAAAAAAACATCATCTTCAAAAAGAGTATGAGCTGGAAATTCAATATTGTTTTTTTGAACAAATTCACGTCGATAAATTTGTTTACCGGAAGTGACGGGATATGTCTTTAAATCCCAAACTTCCAATTCGTTAATCGTGAAAATACCTTCCGGATCTGAATTAAACTTTTCCGGCAATAAATCATATCCACTCATTTTCACAAAAGACCCAAATTCATTCACGGCACAGGTGAAAAAAGACACCATATCAATTTTTTTGTCTTTTGTTTTTTCATATAAAATTTCAAGAGCATTTTTATCAATCCAATCATCGGCATCAACAAACCAAAAATATTTTCCTTTAGCCAATTTCATTGCTTTATTGCGAGAAAGTGAAAGCCCTTGATTTTCTTGTTCAATTATCTTTATTTGAGGATGATTTTGATATTTTTTCAAAATTTCGGATGTGTTATCCGTTGACCCGTCATTTATGACAATTAATTCAAAATCCTGATAACTTGATGACAAGACCGAATCAATTGTTTGCGGCAAAAATCGGCCGTAATTATAAGAAGAGATAATAACGGAAAAATAAGGTCCTTTTTCTTTTTGAAAATAAAAATAAGAAAACACACCTCCAAAGGAAAAAAGAAGGAAAACACACAAAACAAGAATTGTTTTTTTCAAAAACATCTAAAAAGCTCCCTTTCTGTTATTCACTTTTTCACCTTACAAAATGATACAAAAAAAAGCAACAAAAAAGAGCACTTAAAAAAGTGCTCTTTCCTTTTGAAATTTAAGATTAATCATCATACTCAATGCTGGGGTATCTGGCTTCAATCTTAAAGTCTTTAATCGCTTCTTTAAGTGATTTGACTTCTTGCGTTTGAGACCCTAAACGACGAATGGTAACGGATTCTTCTTCAGCTTCCTTTTTACCGACAACTAAAATAACCGGTATTTTTTTCAAAGAATGCTCTCTGATTTTATAACCGACTTTTTCACTTCTTAAATCCGTCTCTGTTCTAACACCAGCAACATTTAATTTATGCGCAACTTTTTTTGCATATCCATCTTGATCATTGGTGACCGGCATAACCATTACTTGAACCGGAGCCAACCAAAACGGCAAATGCCCGCCGGAAATTTCAAGGAATACACCGGCAAACCGTTCCAAAGAACCAAACAAGGCTCTATGCAACATAATCGGACGATGTTTTTCACCGTCTTCACCAATATATGAAACATCAAAACGTTCCGGCAAATTCAAATCGGCTTGCAATGTTCCTAATTGCCATTCTCTACCCAAAGCATCTTTCATCTTGAAGTCGAGTTTCGGACCATAGAAAGCTCCATCCCCCGGGTTAATCGTATATGAATATCCCATATCCGTTAAAGCTTCGGCCAATGAATTTTCAAGCATATCCCAAATTTCATCTGAACCGATTCTTTCTTCCGGTCTTGTTGAAAGCTTGATTGACATATCCGACAAACCAAAATCGCTATAAATGCTGAGCATTAATTTAACAACATTTTGAAGCTCTTCTTTTAATTGTTCCGGTGTGCAGAAAATATGAGCATCATCTTGCGTAAAAGCACGAACACGCATCAAACCATGAATAGCGCCGGAAGCTTCGTTACGATGAACACGCCCAAATTCGCCGATATATTGGGGCAAATCACGATAGCTTGTTATCCCTTGTTTAAAGATGAGAACACCGCCAGGACAGTTCATCGGTTTCAAAGCAAAAGCTTTTCCTTCAATTTCAGTAGTATACATATTTTCTTGATACCAATCCCAGTGACCGGACGTTTCCCAAAGAACACGATTCATCAATTGCGGAGTGTTCACTTCAACATACCCGACTGCTTTTTGGCGTTTGCGCATATAATCAATTAAAGTTTGGAAGAATGTCCATCCACGCGGATGCCAAAAAACATCCCCCGGTGCATATTCTTCAAAATGGAATAAATCCATTTCTTTTCCAAGCTTACGGTGATCTCTTTTTTCGGCTTCTTCAAGCAAAGTGAAATAATTTTTAAGTTCTTTATCACTGAAAAAAGCCGTTCCATAAATACGTTGCAACGATTCTTTTGTTGCATCCCCACGCCAATATGATGCGGAAACCTTTGTCAATTTAAATGCTGTGCCGATTTTACCCGTGCTTGACAAATGCGGTCCTCGACACAATTCAACATAATCATCTTGCGTATATAAAGAAACTTCTTTGATTTCTTCCGGCATGTCGCGCAAAATTTCAAGTTTATATTTTTCACCACGTTCCGTAAAAATCCGTTCAGCTTCTTCTTTTGAAACAACCGAGCGTTTGATTTCATAATCAGCAACTATGATTTTTTTCATTTCTTCTTCAATGGCCGGTAAATCGGATTCTTTAACCACAATCCCAAAGAAATCATAATAAAAACCGTTTTCAATAGCCGGACCGATTGTCACTTGAGCATTGTTATAAAGACGCGTGACGGCATGGGCCAAAACGTGCGCCGTTGTGTGTCGCAAAACTTCAAGTGCTTCTTCATTTTTTGTGGTGATAATTGAAACAGAGGCATTTGTTGTGATTGGTGTTGTGATGTCTGTCAATTCATTATTCACCCGAACGGCAACGGCATTTTTTGCCAAGCCTTCGCTGATTTGTTTTGCAATATCTAACCCTGAAACGCCAGATTCCATCATCAATTTGGAATCATCCGGTAATTTAATTTCAATCATTTTTAATCCTCTTTATATTGTTAAACAAACCCTTTCTTCATTCTTTGCAACACCATTCAAAGAAATAATAAAGGGACAATTTCGGATTATATGATTTTTTATTCAAAAAGTCAAAGAAAAAGTCTTAAAAAACACTTTACGAGCGTTCTTTTTGATTCCAAATAACCGCCAAATGCGGATAAAACCGACGTGGTTGTGCTTTTTGCGCTTTTCGAGCCGATTTTTCAGCCTTTTGACGACGGGTTAACGGAATTTTTGTTTTCCCTTCACGCCGCTCATTCCAATACTTACTGATTTGTTTTCCTTTTCGGCGATAAGAAGTGTTTGCCCCTTTTATCTGACGCATAATATTATCAACAATCTGCTCATTTTTTTCTCGCGTTTCTTGATCAAACACATCCATATCTTTTTTAATCTGTTCAACAAAACGCAACATTGATATTTTGTCCCGATTATTAATCTGTGGGGCAACATATTCCGGAACAGTCCCGGCCTTTTCATCTTCTTCAATTTTTTTCAATTCATCCGCTTCAAAAAAAAGAGAAGCATCAGCACAGGTTAAAACCTTCTTTTTAGGAGGTAATATTAAATAAACCTTCTTTAATTCCAAAAAATCAAATTTAGAATCCCTGTAAATCGGATCCAACAAATAAGCGTGAATCCATTTATGTAATTTTTTATCAATAACACACAGATTTTCTTCTTGATGACCGCCACCCATTGATAAAGGCACATAATGATGAATATTATACTTATCCGGCAAATACCCATTTTCAATCGCCATTCGAATTTCTTTTGAATTTAAAATTCCATCTAACTCCCCACTTGCAGCCATTTTTTTCACAAAAGAACGGCCAAGAGAAATTCTTTCTTGCGAAGATAAGGCTTTTTGAGGGGGTTTTAACTTAAAGAAAAAATCCGAACTTCCTCGCATAATACAATAAAACTTTTTATTTTCAGTTTCGCTGGCTGAATACATATAAAAACCTCATTATCTTGTTCGTCCCGACCGACAGTAAGCATCCCGAAAACCCATATCTGCATTGATATTTTCTTTTCTGTGCCGTGCAACAATTTTTGTTTTTTCCATAGCATGTCGTCTTAATTCAGAAAAAAGAAAAAATGTTGATCGATCTTCTTTTTTTATCACTCGAGCAAACGGAGGCAAAATTAAAACCGCCACTTCGCCTAACTCCATCTTATCAATAATCGGCTGATAAATAAGCTGATGCAACATCGCATGTGTTTCTTGATCCACCAGGCAAAGGTTTTTTACACTATTACTTCCTCCCAATTTCAAAGGCACAATATGATGAATTTGATATCCTTCAGGTAAAACACCACGTTTTTTTGCCGCCCGAACAGCTTTATTACTGATAAGTCCATCAAAATATCCAAGATCAGCCATTTCCCGAACAACATGAACCGGCTTGTCATTTTCATAATTAAGCTGTTCATAAATAAAACGTGCTTCAGCAACATCTTGCTTGGCCACTTTTTGAAGTTTATATACAAAAACTTCTTCCGCCTTATAAAGAACACTCGGCAAGGTAAATGTTTTAACCGAAGAACCCGTAATTTCTTTTATCATTTATGACTCTTTAAAAAAAAATAAAGTCCTTTTATGATAACACAACCAATTCAAAAACTCAAGCTATTTTTAAAAAAATAGACAACTTTACCTTTATTCTTTTATCTTCAACAATTTAACAGTCGGAAAATCTTCTTCCGCCTTATTTAAATGCCAGGCATTACGGGATAAAAAGACCGGTGCTCCATCATGATCCGTT
>JAZNVO010000203.1:0-5268 GCA_045592885.1 Alphaproteobacteria bacterium | reverse complement strand
CCGCTTGGCCTCCGACTTGACAAAAATTTCAACGCCGTTCAACTTTCTTTAATGGCAATCGAACGGGTTTTTGAAATGATTGATATGCCTATTCAAATTAAAGAAAATAAAAAAGCCCGTAAAATGCCGGAACTTAAAAATGAAATTTCCTTTAAAAATGTTGATTTTTCTTACACGGAAGAAAAACAAATTTTGAAAAACATCAATTTAACCATCAAAAAAGGAAAAACCGTTGCTTTGGTTGGAAATTCAGGGGGAGGAAAAACAACCGTTGTAAATTTAATCCCCAGATTTTATGACGTCAATAAAGGGGAAATTTTAATTGACGGCATTAATATTAAAGACATTTCTTTATCCGAATTACGCGATAAAATAGCCGTTGTTTTTCAAGACAATTTCTTGTTTAGCGGAACAATCAGAGACAACATCATGCTCGGCAAACAAAACGCCACTTCAAAAGAAGTTGAAAAAGCGGTTAAAATGGCTTGTTTAGACGAATTCATCGCCTCACTTGAAAACGGATTGGACACTGAAATCGGTGAAAGAGGGGTTCTTCTTTCCGGCGGGCAAAAACAACGTATTGCCATCGCCAGAGCCTTTCTTAAAAATGCTCCGATTGTCATTTTGGATGAAGCCACTTCCGCTCTTGACAACAAATCAGAAGCCATTGTTCAACAAGCTATCGATAACCTGATGAAAGACAGAACCGTTATTGTCATTGCTCATCGCCTTTCAACCATTCAAAATGCCGATAAAATTGTTGTTATCAACTCAGGTGAAATTGTTGAAAGCGGAACACATCAGGAATTATTGAATAAAAAAGAAGCCTATTTTGCTCTTTATCAAGCACAATTTAAACATCACGCATAAAAAAAGGAGGTCGCTCATGTATTATTCTTTATTCGATGTTTTTTCAATTGGAATCGGCCCATCCAGTTCTCATACTGTCGGTCCGATGAGAGCGGCAAAAGCATTCAGCGACCAACTTATTGAACAAAAGAAAATTTCAAAAACAACAAAGGTTATCGTTACATTATATGGTTCTTTGGCCTTAACAGGTGTTGGGCACGGCACCTTAAATGCTTGTGTTTACGGATTGTCCGGATTTGAAGCAGAAACAATTGATTTGACTCTCAATCCGCTTGAAAAAATAAAATCCGAAAAACGGCTGTTACTTGCAGGGAAAAAGAACATTTCGTTTGATTTTGACAAAGATATTATTTTAGAAAAAACAACGTTTTTAAAGGAGCATTCAAACGGAATGAAATTTTCTGCCTTTGATAAAGAGGGAAAGTTATTAAAGGAAGAAACATTTTTTTCAATCGGGGGCGGAACAATCAAAAAACAAGATGAAATTAAAAAAGTGAGTTCACAAAAAGAAGTTTTTGTCCCCTATCCTTTTGATTCTTGCGATGAATTGATTGCCTTAACAAAAAAACACAATATGACAATCGATCAATTGGTTATGAAAAATGAAGAATCATTTCGTTCATTTAATGAAATCAGAGAAGGTCTTGGAAAAATTTATAAAATTATGGATGACTCCATTGAAGGGGGCATTCATCATAAAGGAGAACTTCCGGGCGGTTTAAATATTCAACGACGAGCTCCCAGAATTTATAAACGCCTGAAAGAAAACTTCATTCAAAATAATTCAGATCCCTTGATGGTGATTGATTGGATTAATCTTTGGGCTTTTGCCGTTTCGGAAGAAAACGCTTGTGGCGGAAAAATTGTCACGGCGCCCACCATGGGATCTGCCGGCGTCATCCCGTCTGTTTTAAGATATTATGAACGTTTTGCTGCACTTAAATCTCCGTTTCAAAAAGAAATCGGGATCGGCATCTTTTTGTTAACGGCTTCCGCCATCTGTTCTTTATACAGAACCAATGCTTCCATTTCGGGCGCTGAAGTTGGTTGTCAAGGTGAAGTCGGCGTTGCTTGCTCTATGGCAGCTGCCGGTTTAACTGCTGCCATGGGAGGAACACCCGAACAAATCGAAAATGCAGCCGAAATTGCAATGGAACACAATTTAGGACTCACCTGCGATCCAATCTCCGGTCTTGTTCAAATTCCTTGCATTGAAAGAAATGCCATGGGAGCAACAAAAGCCGTTAATGCAGCCAGATTGGCCTTAAGAGGCGACGGTGAACACCTTGTCAGTTTGGATAACGTCATCAAAACAATGTATGAAACCGGAAAACATTTGAACAAAAAATATAAAGAAACATCTTTAGGCGGTCTTGCGACAAACGTTCTTACCTGTTAATATATATAAAATATTTGACAAACAATATTTTATATGATATCATTTGGCCATATTTAATATGGAGTAATTGATGATGCAAAAAATTTCTTCTCTCAACGAACTTATTTATAATATTGCAGAATTTTTCGGAGCCGCTCAAGGCAAACAAACTGATACATTTATTGAAAAATCCCTTCAAGCACATAAAAAAACAGATGGAAAAAATGTTGTTCTTCTTGTTTCAAACGGCGTTTGTGAAAACACTTCTTCAAATCAAGAAATTTTTAAAGATTTTCACATATTAGAAACTGGAGAAATGGTCGATAAATCCGTGTTGGCTTTAGGGGGTGACAGAAGTGTTCAAATTTATAAAGACACCGTCAGTTGCATCAACAATAATAAAATCTTAAGACAGGAAAGTTTGGCTCCCTCTGCTCAAATTTTGCAAGCCTCTAAAACAAAATCAGATCAAGAAATTTTAAAAGAAGTCGCAGAGCATATTCAAAAATCATTCCAACCGACTTTCACTGTTGCTTGTTTAAACAGCACCTTTTTAACAAAAACCGGTGATTTTACAGAAAACGTTTCAAAAATCAGCCAATTAATCGAAGCAACAAATTCAACCGGCACACTTTATTTTTTGACCAGTCGTCATCAAACAGAACCCGGCATTCAAAAAAAATCAGCCGCACAAACTTTAAAACCGATTGTTCCTTTTTTAATTGTCGGCGAATTATTGCGTCATTCAAAAGAAAAATCAAAATCTGTTGAAAGTGATAGCAAATCGAAAGAAATCATTTCAAAAGAACACAAAAAATCCACCATATATGAAAGATTACAACACGCACAACAACACTTGAGAAGAAGCAGATAAAAATTTAAAGGCGGTCACCTGACTGCCTTTTATCTTAACCAATCTAATCACTTTATTTCAAACAAAACAAACAATATTTTCCTTGACTTAAAATAAAAAAAAACATACCCTATAGGGCATCAAAGAGGTGATAAATGAAAATTGTTTTACAACGTGTTTTATCAGCAAATGTCAGTGTTGAATCTGAAGTGGTCGGTCAGTGCCAAAAAGGTCTTTGCCTATTGGTCGGTGTCGAAGAAACGGATACGATTGAAATCATCAAAAAAATGACAGACAAAATTTCTTTGTTGCGTATATTTGAGGATGAAAATGGAAAAATGAACAAATCCGTTTTGGACATAAACGGCTCCATTCTCGCCGTTTCTCAATTCACATTATTGGCGGATTGTTCGCATGGTCGACGCCCCTCCTTTACAAAAGCCGGCGACCCGCAAAAGGCAAGCCAACTTTTCGATCAATTTGTTCTCTCGTTAAAAGAAAAAAATATCCCGACTGAAACAGGCATTTTCGGAGCTGATATGCTTGTTCAAATTCAAAATCAAGGACCCGCAACATTTATTTTGGAAAGTTAAAAAAAATGACAACAACCGAAAAAGATGAAAAACTCATTCAAATCATTAAAGAAAATTTAAATCTTTCGCAAAAGCAAGCTGAAAAATTTGCAAAACAGGCTCGCGAACTTCAAAAAAACATCGTTTTGAGAAAAAAGCAAAAAGAAGAACGTGAATTAAAAGAAAATTCCTAAAAAAAGGAGGGCTTAACATGTATGCATTCAAAATCCAAGGCGGTATTCCCCTTAAAGGTGAAGTTGAAATCAACGGGGCCAAAAATGCAATTTTGCCCATTATGGTGGCAGCCCTTTTAACAAAAGAGCCATTAATACTTTCCAACATTTCTCATCTTTCCGATGTCAACACTCTTTCGGATCTTTTGAAAAGCATGGGGATGAAAATTAAAGCTAAAAAAAACAGTTTAACCTTAACAGCTGATAAAATATCAAGTTTTCATGCCGATTATAATTTTGTTTCAAAAATGCGAGCATCTTTTTGGGTTTTAGGTCCATTATTGGCCCGCTTTGGGGAAGCCGAAGTTTCTCTCCCCGGCGGATGCGCCATCGGGACAAGACCTGTTGATTTATATTTAAATGCCCTTAAAGAAATGGGAGCAGAAATCAAAGTTGAAAACGGATATGTTTGTGCAAAAGGTCCTTTACATGGAGCCAACATTTTTTTCCCAAAAGTTTCCGTCGGTGCCACACACAACACCATTATGGCTGCCGTTTTAACAAAAGGAACAACAACCATTCACAATCCGGCTCTTGAACCGGAAGTGATGGATTTAATCGATGTATTGGTCAAAATGGGAGCAAAAATTTCCGGAATCGGCACAAAAGTTTTGACTATTGAAGGGGTTGATGAATTACATGGCACGACACACAACATTGTTGCCGATCGAATTGAAGCGGCCACTTTTGCAGTCGCTGCAGCTTTAACAAAGGGAAAAATATTTTTAAAAGGGGCCAAAACAAACTTGATGGATGCTGTTATAGATGCTCTCAAACCGTCAAACGTTCTTTTTAAAGAAGAAAAAGACGGCGTTTTGGTTGATGGAACAAAAACTTCTTTAAAAGCGACTTCTTTAATCACTTCAGAATATCCCGGCTTTCCAACAGATGCTCAAGCCCCTCTTTCAACACTTCTTTCCTTGGCTCCGGGGATGAGCCTTATTGAAGAAAGAATTTTTGAAAACAGATTTATGCACATTCCCGAATTAAAGCGAATGGGCGCAAATATCACTGTTTTAAACAACAATGCCATTTTAATCACAGGCGTCAAAAATTTAAGCGGTGCTCAAGTTATGTCTTCTGACTTAAGAGGAGGCGTTGCACTTGTTTTAGCTGCATTAGTTGCAAAAGGCGAAAGCATTGTGAAACGAGTTTATCATATTGATCGCGGATATTATCAACTTGAGAAAAAGCTCACCAAACTCGGAGCAAAAATCAAACGAATCAAAACAAAAAATTAATAAATAAAAAAGAAAAAACTCTTTCTTTTTAAAAAAGTTTTTGTTATAGTTAGAAGAAAAGAAAACAATTTGTTTAGAGGTGGGGGACCATGAATAGTCGTTTTTATTTTTTACTTTCTTT
>JAZNVO010000202.1:0-3694 GCA_045592885.1 Alphaproteobacteria bacterium | reverse complement strand
TATTTAATATTTTAATTAAAGGAGGGAAAAATGAAGATTGTTAAAGGATTACCAAAAGATGCTCGAGCATTGAAAAATATTCATGTGAGTGCTTATCAAAAGTGTTACAGAGGGTATTTGCCGGATGATTTTTTGGATTCTTTAAGTGTGTCAGATGATGTTGTTGAAAGAACCGCTCGTTTTATTGAAGCGAATGAGTGTTATTTGATAGAGGTTGATAACGAAAAGGTTGCATTTGTTTATCTTGCTTATCCAAAGGATAGAACGGATGCATTTGAAATTCAAGCAATTTATGTTCATCCGGATTGTCAACGAAAAGGCGTCGGGCGTTTTTTTGTTAATGAACTTGCTCAGATGAAGAAAAAAGAAGGGTTTCAAAAAGTGATTGCTTGGACGATAAAAGAGGGCCCTTCAATCGGATTTTATGAAAAAACGGGGTTTTATCAAATTGAAGGTGAAAATAAATTTTGGCGGTTTGATATTCCTTTGGTCCTTTTTGAAAAAGAGATTTAAACATTCAATAAGTGGAGATATTTTATGAAAATTTTGATGATAAATGGGGCAAATTTGAATTTGCTGGGTATTAGAGAGCCTGAAAAATATGGCAGAGAAACCTTATCTGAAATTGAAGAGATGTTGATGAAATATGCTAATGAAAAAGGTTTTTTGTTGGATGTTTTTCAAAGTAATATTGAGGGGGAAATTGTTAATAAGATTCATCAATCTAGGGGTGTTTATTCGGGTATTGTGATAAATGCCGGCGGATATAGTCACACAAGTATTGTTATCGCGGATGCTTTGGCGGGAGTTAGATTGCCGACTGTTGAAGTGCATATGACAAATATTTCGGCGAGAGAATCATTCCGTCATAATTCTTTGTTAACTCCGGTTTGTAAGGGAATGATATCCGGTTTTGGCAGTTTAAGTTATAAATTGGCGCTAGATGCTTTGTTTGAAATATGTTCTAAAAAATGATGAAAGAGGATAGGGAGGGATTGTAAATTGCTTTGCAATTTAATTCTCATTTTGTTTGGGATTGGCAAAAGCTTATCTGTCACTGACGGGTCACTGAACTTTACTTAACGAAAGGTTCTTCATTACTGCTCCTATCCTTATAAAAAAGCTCTCATTAATGAGAGCTTTTAATGGCGGATAGGGTGGGATTCGAACCCACGTTAGGCTTTAGACCTAAACACACTTTCCAGGCGTGCGCCTTCAACCACTCGGCCACCTATCCTTTATTTTTGCTCTTATACAAGTATTTAGATAAAAATGCAAGCAAAAAATAATTACATAATGCATTTTTTATAAAAAAAAGAAACCGACGGCTAATCGTCGGCTCTTTCTTTAATTCGGCTCTTTCTTTAATTTTAAACGGTTAACGCGTAATTCTTGTTCCCGGAACAACACGATGTTGGGTTTGTTGAGTTTGTTGCCCGTTTGTAATATCTTGAGCAGAGGCTCCTAATGTTGGGTTTGTTCCTGTTTGAGGAGGGGTAGGAGTTGCTTGTTGAACTTGAGTAGTTGGTTTTGCAGCGCTTTGCGTATTGGAAGTGCTTGCATTTGCGTTTGAGTTCGTATTCGTGTTTCCGTTCTCATTTGCGTTTGTATTTGTATTTGTATTTGTATTTGTATTTGTATTTGTATTTCCCATTGCTTTGTTAATCAATTGAGTGGCGGTATTGGCTCCATCTTGGTCATTTGAGTCAAAACATTTGGCTAAAGCAAAACCAAGAGCTGTTCCGGCAAGACCGATCAAAAGAGGAACAATCCAATCTTTGTTCTTTTCCCACCAATTTCCTTCAACACGATATCCTTTGAGAAGGGCTTCGGCTTTTTTGTCGTCTTCATTGCTTGAGGAAAGTTCAGCATTGTCTTGAGTTGCTGAATGCAGTCTGTCAAGACCGGAAGGAGTGTTAGTTGAGTCATCCCAAAGACCGGCTTCGACAAGTTTTTCTCGGCCACCGTTTTGGGCGGCTTGGGTTAAAGCTTCTCTTTTTCCACGACGATCAATGCCTTCTTTTGTGGGAGAAAAAGTTTGTCCGTCAATGGTGATGAAGAATCCCTCGGTCATTGCCGTTTGAACAGCTTTTCTTTTTTCTTCCGGTAAGGATTCCAAGGTGCCTTGTGGGGCCGCTTTGGCACCTTCCGGTGATTGAACTGATAAAGAAGCGGCAGTTAAACCGGCTTTTTGAAATTCATCTTTATTTTCGATAAAAACCTGATCAATTGGTTGGGGAATCGGTTTTTTTTCTGGTGTTACCGGTGTATTTGTCATAGCTAATCTCCCTTATATTGTTTATGCTAGATACTAGTATACCACATTTTTGTAAATTTGTCAAAAAAACGGAAATTTTTTTAAGTTTTTGTTTATGAAAAAACTTTTCTGACCAAAGCTTTTAATGCAGCATTGATTTCTTCATTTAAATCTTCGATGGTTTCCGGTGGGGTGAAAATAAAATTATCAGCGACCACACACATACCTGATTTATTCGCTGCGGCAATAATAAGCAAATGATTGACACTTAATGTTTTTAAAAGTTCTTTTCTCTTTTGATAATCATAGTTTCCGTTTTGAAAAGCAATTGCAGGCGGAACGATTTCAATACCTTTATCGCCATATTTTTTTTGAAAATCAAGCTCTTCAAGAGTAAGAGATTGCCTTTCTGTATCAGTGAAAATATTCATAAATATCCCCTTTTTCTTTTTGTTTTTTTTATCATACAACTCTTTTTAATGGTTGTCAAAAAAAATATGAAAAAATGGAATTTTATCTTTGATTAATTTTTATTGTTTGTTTTTTTAAGACATGAAGCGAAATGTTTTTATGGGTAATAAAACTCATTTGTTTTTCGCTTTCAAATGAACTATAGGCGTTTTCATAGGCAATTAATATATTTTCATCTGTTTTATTTTTTTTCTTTTGAGTCAAAGATAAAGGGGTTTCTCCTTGAATATTTTTGATGAACGGATTTGGTAGATAGGTAGATAAAATGGTGGATAAATCCAAAAGGTATTTTGTCTTTTCCGGTGGATTGATTGACAAAGTTTCTTTTATGTAGGCATTGTATGCTTTGAGCGAGTTCGAAGAAACAACGTGGTGTAAAAGAGTGTTTCCCTCGTTGTCTTGAGAGTTAATATCAGCTCCTTTTGATAAAAGCTGTTTAATATTCAGAATATTTTGAAACAATCGTGTGTATGGATTTTGATGAATTTCTTCGATTTCTTTTTGAAGTTTTTTTGTTAATTCGTTTTTAACTTCTTTATCCATTTTTTTTATAACTCCTTACTCTTTTTTTGTTTTGAAAGAAAAAAATTAAAATATTATAAAAAGAGATGTAAAGTCAAGAAAAAAATAGTTTTTATACATTTTTTTTCTTAATGGATTGTTTTTGTTATTCTTTTTCTGGTTGTTTATTGATTTGAGTGGTATCTGGAGTTTGTTCTTTAACCGGTTCAGAATTGTCTTTGAGTGTTGGGATGAGGCTGTCGACACTTGTGGCGATACCGTTGGCAATTATTTTTCCGCCTTTGGTGAGCCCGGTAGCTGTTTCTTTAATATCCAGTGCGCCGAGATTGAGTGGGGAAAATGCAATAAGGACGCTTCCTCCAATGATGTCGCTACTTCCTTCCAATACATTAGAGATTGTATCGGAAACAAAAGTGCCGGCGGTTTTTCCATCTGGTCCTTTTT
>JAZNVO010000201.1:0-2046 GCA_045592885.1 Alphaproteobacteria bacterium | reverse complement strand
AAGCAACATCTGTTTGTAAATCATCAATTTCACCTTCAGCAGCAGTCACTTTTCCTTCAACGGTTGTGAGTTTTCCTTCAGCTGTTGTAACACGTGCATCTAAAGCCGTTAAATCCGATTGATTTGCTTTTAAAGCAACATCTGTTTGTAAATCATCAATTTCACCTTCAGCAGCAGTCACTTTTCCTTCAACGGTTGTGAGTTTTCCTTCAGCTGTTGTAACACGTGTATCTAAAGCCGTTAAATCCGATTGATCTGCTTTTGAAGCAACATCTGTTTGTAAATCATCAATTTCACCTTCACTGGCAGTTAACCGAGTCCCTAAATCTGTAATTTGTGTCCCTTGATTAGCAAGATTTGTTTCCGCTGTTGTGACGCGCGTCCCTAAATTCGTCACTTGCGTTCCTAAATTTGCTATATTTGTTTCAGATGTTCCAACCCGTCCTGTTAATGCAGTTAAATCTGATTGAGTTGCTTTCGACTCCACTGCCGTTTCCAATGCTTCAATATCACTTTCCGCCGTTGCAAGCTTGCCTTCCGCCGTTGTTACACGATTTGTCAAATCGGCCAACTCTGTTGCTGAGGCAGGCTGTGTTGATAACATTGCCCCTCCAAAAATACCGGCTAACAAAACAACACGGTATAATGCTTTTAATTCTCTCAAAGCTGTTTTTGATAATTTCAATGTCATCGTTTACTCCTCATTTTTTTGATTATGAAATACATTTGTTGTTACAAAATCGGCTAAATCTGAAAAATCCGTATTCACAGAATAAAGACGAACTTCCACTCGTCGGCTCAACTCTTTGCAGTATTCTTCCTCACATATCGGAAGTTCCGCCCCTTTGAAATCAATTTCGATACGGGCATCATCAATACCATTATCAAACAGATAATTTTTAACTTCCAAGACACGCTTTTCTGACAAATCCAGATTATCGGCTTCATCACCCGAAATATCTGCATGACCCGTCAACGACACATTATATCTGTCATAATGGGCCATTTTCTTAACAACCCAATCCAAATTTTGGATAGAGTCATCTGTCAGTTCAGCTGAATTAACATCAAAATAAATAACCGGCTGACACCCTTTCACAAGGCTACCGGAACAAATGGGTTGTTTTTCATGCTTAAAAGTAAAAGCATCAACCATTTCTTGACGCATTGAACAAACAGTTTCTTTAACAGTCTCTTTAATTGATATATCAGAATTGGCACAACCGGTCAAAAGCACTGTAACAATTCCCAAAAAGGCTTTAGATTTCATAGTTATCCCCCTAAACTATTTTCATATTTTATGATTACAACAAATAAAATAGTATGTCAACTATTTATTTATTGTAAAAAAATTTTTTTTATCTTTTTGTCATTCCCCACTTTCTCAATCCTTTATTTATATGTTATCAATCTGAATTTAAAAGAAAAAAAACACATGCTACTCTCCTTAAAAAAAAGTCAAACAAAAATTAAAGAGAAAAAATTTTCATAAA
Source organism: Alphaproteobacteria bacterium (assembly GCA_045592885.1). Classification (GTDB taxonomy): domain Bacteria; phylum Pseudomonadota; class Alphaproteobacteria; order CAAHEQ01; family UBA3637; genus RGIG4140. The sequence goes on along the minus strand of JAZNVO010000201.1, from coordinate 553 downwards.
GAAAGAAATAGTTCTGACAAAAGAGAAAGTATTTTGATCAAAATTTGAGGTTCTTCTCACCTTGCTGCCTCTATCCATTAACATTCGTTAAAAATTTTTTGATTGGTTTACTTGTATAACAAAAAGACTCTTCACCCCCACTCTTATTTTTAAGGGAGTTTTTTCCTTGGGGCTTGCCCCGTTGGCTCCTTATGTCGCATAATAAATATTATTTAAAACTATAAAAGCATATAACCTCCGCCAATATGACAGAGAAAAAACAAAACAATTGCCATAAAAATTTCAACTCAATACCATTTTATAAACGCTATTACATATTCGGTATTGCTTTTGGTAAGCTATATCATTATATTAAAAATACTTACTCTACTCTCATACATATATAGGAGCTCAAATGAAAAATATCAAGTTGCAAGGTCTCTCCCCTGACGGACAAGAAATGACATATTCTTTAAGCGATTTTAAAGGGAAAAAAGTTGTTTTATATTTTTACCCAAAAGACAATACTTCAGGGTGCACACAAGAAGCTTGTAATTTTAGAGACAACATGAAC
>JAZNVO010000200.1:0-2678 GCA_045592885.1 Alphaproteobacteria bacterium | reverse complement strand
CCTTTATTGTGTCGCAGTCGATAAAGACATTTAACCCCTACTCTAGCTGTAAGATTTTAATAACAAAAAATTCTGTTTTTATAACGAGCTTGATTTTTTGAATAAAATTCACTTTAATTATAAAATACCTATCAATTATTATTAAGCCTTAATTAAAACGGAGTGGACTATGAAACTATTGATTATTGGTGGAGGGGCAGCAGGGGCCAGTTGCGCAACCAGATTCAGAAGATTAAATGAACAAGCTCAAATTACCATATTGGAAAAAACGGATGAAGTTTCTATTGCCAACTGTGGCTTACCTTATTATATTTCCGGTGTGATTGAAAATCGCAACAGTATATTGGTTTCAAATCCTCAAAAATTTAAGTCATGGTTTAATATTGATGTCAAACTTAAAACAGAAGTCGTTCAAATCAACAAAGAAGAAAAGTATGTTATAACAAATACGAATGAAAAAATTTCATACGATTATTTGGTAATCGCAACAGGCGCAACACCCATTATACCAAACTTTGAAGGTTTAAATAAAGATAAAACATTTGTGGTGCGTTCACTTGCTGATGCTAATAAAATTAAAGCCCATATTAAAAAAAACAATATTCAAAATGTTGCCGTTATCGGAGGTGGTTTTATTGGCGTAGAAGTTGCCGAAAATATGATAGAAATGGGCTTAAAAACATCTTTAATTGAAATGAACGATCAGATTTTAGCACCTTTGGATCTGGAAATGGTACAACTTGCCCATAAAGAAATACGCTCCAAAGGAATTAATTTGATTTTGTCAGATGGTATTCAAAAGTTTGATAGCAATAAAATTATCTTAAACTCCGGTAAAAAAGTTGAATTTGATATGTGCATTTTGTCCATTGGTGTCAAACCTGAAATTCAATTAGCAGAAAAAGCTGACCTTCAAACGAACCGAGGTATTATTGTTGATGAAACATTAAAAACGTCTGATGCGTTTATTTATGCAGCTGGCGATAATGTGGAAATAAAAGATTTTGTCAGTTTACAAAACACGTTAGTGCCGTTAGCAGGCCCAGCTAATCGTCAAGGCCGTATTATTGCTGATAATATTAACGGACTGCATTCTACATACAAAAACACACAAGGAACATCTGTTATTAAAGTGTTCGACATAACTGTTGCAAGTTCAGGGAACAATGAAAAGCAATTAAAACAAAAGCAAATTCCATATTTAAAAACGTACGTATATTCACGTTCTCATGCCGGATATTATCCAAATGCCAATGCAATTTTATTTAAGTTGTTATTTAACCAAGACGGCAAAATTTTGGGTATTCAAGGGATAGGCAAAAGTGGTGTTGAAAAAAGAATTGATGTCGTGGCAACCATTATGAGAAATGACGGCACCGTTCAAGATATGATTGATGCAGAACTTTGTTATGCTCCCCCCTATTCCAGCGCTAAAGATCCGGTTAATGTGTTGGGGATGAATGCTGATAATATCATAAATGGGTTGGTAAAACCTGCTTTTATGGAAGATTTGGAAGATGCGCTTATTATAGATGTTCGCCCACCAATGCTGTATCAACAAGGAACCGTTCAAAATGCCATTAACATTCCGATTATGGAGATTAGAGGACGTTTAAATGAAATTCCCAAAAATAAAAAAGTGGTCTTGTCTTGTTCAACAGGATATACCAGTTATTGTGCATCCAGAATTTTAATGCAAAATGGCTTTGATAATGTTTACTCCTTTATGGGGGGATATGATTTTTACAAAGCCGTAAAACCTTAAAAAAAACGCATAACCTGAATAAAAACCAGATACCAGTTCAGACCAGTTTGAGCTCAAATCTTTTCATAAGTGTCAATAATATAAAAACATTCAAAAATCCCCAATACAATGAGGCCTTATCCTCCAACATTCACATATTATCTCTTTGATTTTAAGATGTTTTTTACACCTATTTTTCTTGAATTTCCATACCCCGAAATGATACTAATTGACAAAAACAAAAGAGGTGGAAGGAATTATTTAAGAGGAATTACAAATAAAACACACCCATAAAAAAATAATCACGAAATAGTTTTTTTAATTACACCCTCAATCTTTTATAAAAAAATTAAAAAATAGGTCTTTTTCCACTTAAAATTACGCTTGACGAAAAATATTAATTTTCCTATAAAAAGACAGGAGAAGAGCAAGATGAAACAGGTTAATTATATTTTTACCGAATCAGAACTGGAAGAAATCAATCGCAAAAACAAAACAATGAGAGCCAGTTTCAAAAAAGATTTTGAACAAATTTCTTGTCAAACATTTGATGATATTTTAACTCAAAACAATCCTTGTTTTCTCTCTGAGGACAAAGTTATTTTTTCCTGTTTAAATACAAAAAATTTAAATTATCTTCAAACACTTGCCGAAAATACGGGAATTGAACACAGTTATCAATATAAAGAGTGTGATAAAATTTATCAACTTGAATTTAATCTCAAAAACTCTTCTGAAACACAAAAAAAGATGTTTTCTCTTTATTACACTTTAAATCAAAAAGATGAAAAAATTGAAAAAATAACTTTACCAATTGTTGTGACCACTATTTTAGGATTATTTATCGGTCTTGCAATGATTGACAGTCATCCAACAAACACACCAGAAAAACCAAAGCCAACGCTTAAAACAAAAAACAAGTCGGATCGTAGCC
>JAZNVO010000199.1:0-2109 GCA_045592885.1 Alphaproteobacteria bacterium | reverse complement strand
CTTTTTTGTTTTCTCGATCTTCCAATGTCTCACCAACACAAATAACGACATTTAATCCGTTGTTAATGGCATTTTCTGCTTTTTGACAGACAATTTCATTTGTCTCTCCGTGGTATGTTCGGCGCTCAGAATGTCCCACCAATGTCCATGTGGCGCCCAAATCTGTCACCATGGCGGCAGAAACATCCCCCGTAAATGCTCCGCTTGGCTTGGTTGTTTCAGCCACATCTTGTGCCCCAACAAAGACAGATGAGTGGGGAATATCCGCTACATAGCCCAACACATTCATTGGAGGACATACCAACACATCAAAAGGGCGATTTGGGATGCTGTCCATTTTTTCAAATACCGCCTTTGCCAAGGCTATGGCATCAGACTTTAATCCATTCATTTTCCAATTTCCAGCAATTAATTTTTTGCGCATATAAACTCCTTTGTTTTAACCGCAGGTATGTTTAGCATATTTTTACAAATTTTGCAAGCAAAATCATTCTTCGATTTGACAAATTCCCATCTCGTGCCAATCGGTTGCTTTCCCTTGATCATTAAAAAAGATAATTTGGGTGCATTCGTTTTGGCGATAAGTCCACATTTCGTGCTCGTTTTCTTTTAAGATAGTGACGGGATTTCCCTTGATTGCGCGGACGGCATCTGTGTTTTTTCCTTGGATGGAGCGGAACGCAGGACTGACGCAACCTGTTAAAAACAAACAAAAAACGATTAAGTATATCTTTGACATTTTTTTTACCTTTCAGTTGTTAAATTTTGATTGAACGAAGTGCGCCACGGACGCAAAGTATCATTCAATTCTTCATTGTAAATAATAATTTTGTCTTCCAAGAAAAGATGATAATTTGTCTTTTGGGTTGGCGTGAAAATATCTTTGGCATTGCAGGCGGTTGTTTTTTTGTGTAAGATGGCCAAATCAGCATTTTCGCAATGAGATTCATCCAATGCGATATGATAGCCTTTGATAAACAGGTTGTCTGATTCTATTTGTTTTGCATCGGATTGTCCGTTTTGTTTTAACCAATAACGGGCTGTTTTTTTGTTGGGTTTCCCCTTGATTTCAAACAGGTCGTTTTCGTTGCGCACCAAAATGGTTTTTCCATAATCGCCAATGATTACATCCGGTTTGGGTTGCGCCGTTATTCCAATACAGATACCAATTGCAATCAAGCCGAAGCCCAACGGGCGCATCTTGTTTTTGACCAAGCATAAAAAGCATAATCCGAAAGCTATAATCGCTAATCCCCAAGCGGAAAAAGAAGGAATAATGATTTCAGAGAACGGAAAAGTGGCAATTTTCTTTGCCATAAATGTGATGAGGTCTAGACAATAGCCGGCCCCTTTAATCAAAGGAGCTTCTAAATGAAGCGGCATCAACATTACCCCGATAAAAAGCAAGGGCATGACGCATAATGAAAAGAGCAAACTTGTTAACAAATTACCCACAACACCATAAGGATTAAATTGGTTAAAATGGTAAGCAACAAAGGGGGCCAGAGCAAAAGTGACCAAGATATTGGCAACAACTGCTGTCCAGAAAACGGCGCCGAATCGAAGATCAGACAGGCGGGTTGATACATCTTCAAACAACCCAACCAGAATCATCACGGCCACAAAAGAAAATTGAAAACTGATTGAAGTGATCCATTCAGGGCGAATTATCAATATGCCAAAACCAACCAGGAGTAAGTTATAAAGCGAAACAGGTCTGCGATTCAATAAGACACCCAAAAAGACCAAGGAGATCATTAAAAACGAACGAACAGCAGGCACTTGATGACCTGAAAGAAATAAATAAAATGCGGTTATTCCAAATGCCACAAGAACGGCGATTTTTTTTGAGGGGAGTGAGTCGGTTGTTTGGCTTAATGCAAATAAGCCGCGAATTAAAAAGAATACAAATCCGGCCAATAAAGCCATATGAAAACCGGACACAGACAAGACATGAGCAATGCCGGCTTTGCGATAAATGTCATACATGGCGGGGGAAACAACTTGCTGATCTCCGGTGACCAGCGGAATCGCAATTTCGGCCTGCAAAGGACTTAAATGTTGACGTAAGCGGTGAATAATGGCACTGCGCAAGCTGTCCCAAAAACG
>JAZNVO010000198.1:0-2775 GCA_045592885.1 Alphaproteobacteria bacterium | reverse complement strand
TAGGTTTATAAATAAATCTTTTAAAATAATTGAGAAACATGCTATAGCCTACAATAAAAAAATGGTGGAGTTAAGGGGGGTCGAACCCCTGACCTCTGCATTGCGAACGCAGCGCTCTACCAACTGAGCTATAACCCCACGAGGATTCTGACCGATTTATCATATAGGTTATCAAAAAAAATGTCAAGATAAAAAAATTATTTTTATCTTATAAAAAAATAGAAAAAAGATAGTTAATTGTTCTTTTATTCCATTTCTTTATCTTTCGTTAAGAGTGTATTTTCTTGTGAAATGTCGGAACAATTTGTTGCCGTATTGGAAAGAATATTCACTAACCCTTTTTTTTGAGGAATTGACGCGCTTTCATTTTTGTATCCCGCAGTTTTTGAAGTGTCATAACTCATGCCTTGTGCTTCAACATCAATAATTGCATGACCTTTTTGGGCAATTGTATCTTCAATATTTTGTAAAACAGGCAAGAGTTCGGCTTTTTCGGCTTCAGTCATGTGTTGAGTGATTTCTCTTAAAATTTCACGATGATTTCTGCCGATTAAATCGGTTAATGTTTGATTTGTGTTTCCTATTTTTTCATCCGGATGATAAAGTTTATTCGCCATAATTATTTTATAAACAATCATTTGTGCCTGTTGATGAAGTTGTTGTGATGTATAGGGAAGGGAGGATAAGCTGTCTTGAACATTTTGAACGGCTTGGTGAATTGTGCCGGCGGTCAGTTTTATACCGGAGACTTGTTTCCCTATTTGTTGAGAAAGTCTTAATGAGGCATGTTGATAAGCCTTATTTTGATATACCCGAATAAGTGATGCTTCGTTTTTTAAGATTTTATTTGATGTTTCGGGTGTTTTTGTTTCGCCAATTGAAGACGAAGTTGTTTCTTCACTATAACTTTCTTCTTGGGTATCGATTGGCGTTCTTTTTGATTTTGCGCTTTGTTGCTCTGTTGGAATTGTCACTTCTAAATGCGAATATGATCCGTGATAAAGCGCCGGCTCTTCAGGGTTTTTGCCTTCATTTGATTGAGACACTTCAAGTGGTTGCGTTGTCTGGCCATTTTCTAAAAGCGTCGGTTCTTCAGGGTTTTTGCCTTCATTTGATTGAGACGCCTCAAGTGGTTGCGTTGTTTGACCATTTTCTAAAAGAGTGGTCTCTTCTTTTTTTGATTGTGTTGATTGGTTTTGATCTTCGGATAAAGCCGGTGTTTCATCCTTTAAAGAACGAACGGGTTGTATCTCAGGTTGGGTTTCATCACTGTTTGTTGAAATAACAGGTTCTTGTTTAGCCAGACTTTGCGTAACTTGTTGCAAAGCTTGAGGATATCTTTCTTTGAAAAAGGCTTGTAAAGGATGATCTTCCAATTGTAATGCCAGATGGCAGGCATTGGGATGTTTTTGCATTAAAGTATCTAATTTTCTTAAATGAAACGGAGAGGTTTTTAAATGTTGGATTCCTTCTTCTGTTGTATTCGCCATTAGGAGGGCAATACTTTGCATATTTTGTCCGCCATGCCCTTCTAAAGCCATCATTAAAGGCGTATCGCCTCTTTCATTGGCATAATTGGCGTTAATGCCTTGTTCAATTAAGGTTGCCACCATTAATTGATTGTGATGACAATGGTGGAGGGCATTATTTTTGTTATTGTCTGTTTGATTGATGTTCGCTCCTTGTTCAAGGAATAAGTTAACGGCTTGAAGATTTCCGCATTCGGCTGCCACCAAGAAAGCATTTTGTCCTTCAAAATTTTCAATGTTTAAATCGACTTTTTTATTTGATATCATGTCATCAATCATTGATTGTGTCATCAAATATTCTTCTTTTTTTTCTTGAGGTAATTGACTTAAGTTTGGTTTGCCCGTTTTGTATTCTTCCTCTTCAATATCGGGAGCTATATGACGCATCAGTGTCATTAAAGTGGTATCGCCGGTTTCTTGATTTAAGCCTTCATAATTGACATTTGGTTGGTCATAAAGAACTTGAGCGGTTTTTATGTGTCCTTGACTGATGGCATATTGTAGAGCGGTGTTATATGGAATATCAATGCCATGATGAACGCCTCTGACATCTTGGTTAATGTCGGCGTTTTTTTCTTCGATATAGGCTTTTAACGCAATGGGATCATCTCGATTGATGATACTGATTAAATCATCATCGCTTCTTACTTTTGTTTTAGAATCAACGAAAGTTGGCATAACGATGTTACTGATAAATTTTATCGGATCTTTTTTATATGTTTGAAATGAAATATTATCGGTGTCAAAACGTATGTCGAATCCGCATTGTTCCAATAAATAATTCATTCTTTCTCTGTGAGCGGTGTTAAGACTGGATACAGCGCTCCATTCAACATCGCCGATATTGAAAAATCCGTCTTTTGTAGCATTTAATGATTCCATGATATAATCACCGCTTGTTTTGGCATTTTTATATCTTTCGTGAACGGCATTTCCGGCGAGTTCAATCATGGCGGAAGATGTGTCAATCGGGTGAAGCGCTATTTGTTTGGTTGCCTCCCACATATCGGAGGCTATTTTCCCACCTCTTAAGTGGGCAATGTCATCAACAAATTCTCTGTTACCGTCCGGATCAAGGGCGCAGCTTAATAATATAAATGCCGGAGCCAGTTTGGCTCCTGCCGCATTGACTTTGCTCAATGTTTTTGCCGTTTTTTTCAAAAGGACAGAATTTGTTTTGATGGATTGAGGAGCTCCTTGTGCCGGCGTTTGACGAAGGGGCGGTGTCGGTTGTTCCGCTGCCGGC
>JAZNVO010000197.1:0-3058 GCA_045592885.1 Alphaproteobacteria bacterium | reverse complement strand
TTTATTTTCAATAATGCGTAAAATCAAATCAAGATATTGTTTCATTTTTTACCCTTTATCCTTTACCCTTTATCCTTTACCCTTTATCCTTTACCCTTCATCTCTTATCCCTTACCCTTTATCCCTTATCTCTTTAACCTTTAATCTTTACTCATTACTCATTACTCATATTATATAATATATTAACCATTAAATAATTATATATTTCGCGTTAAAGTAAAACTTTAAGAATGTTAAATAATATATTGATATTTAAAAATAAAGATAAAAAAATAAATAAAAATTAAAAAGAAAAGGGGCAGGGGAAGGGTTAAAAAAAAACTTCCCGCAAAAAAGCAGGAAGTCTTTTCTTTTATTTTGGTGTTTTATTAAAAATGATATCTTAATTTTAACATACCGCCTTGAGAGGTGTAATCTTGACGGAAAGCGCCGTTATATTCAAGCGTAACATCAACATTTTTAACCGTTGCGGTAACGCCTAAATCAGCTTCGGCGCCTAAACGATGCAATCTTTGGGATTCTGTTCGATAATTTCCGCCGCCTGAAACCAAAACATTTGCCGTGGCATTATCGGAAAGAACATCATAAGTCAAGGCAACTCGGGCATGCGGTTTAAAAGTGACACAGTTTGCTTTTCTTGTTGTTTCATATTTTAAACCGACAACCGCTGTTAACACATCATCTTTATCGGAAGAAACGCGTTGCATGCCGTCAAAATATGAGTCAGCATCAACAACCAAATAGCGAAGACCGGCTTCCGGTGTCCATCCGTTTTGATATTCATATCCTGTCATCATTTGAGCACTGTATGAGTTCACATCATATTCGCTTCTTAAATTCACACCCATTGGTTCTTTCTTTTCGGTATATTTTGAATAGTTATAACTTAAAACGGAGCTGACATACCATTGAGAAGGTTGATATTTCCCATAAAGGAAGAAGTTATGACCGTCAACGTCCATTTCTCTTCCATAAGAATCAACATCTGTTTTCATATAGCCATATCCAATACCAAGGGTGACATTTTCGCTCACTTCTTTATCAACACCTAAAGCAATCCCTTCTGAATCGGCTTTGAATCCGTCATTTGTGCTTGTTGCATTTTGCTTTGTGTGATTATAAAGAGCTTGCACCCAAAGGCCGGCGCCTTCTGTGATATCCCCACCGGAACGGCCTTTAACAGCGGACATTCTGCCACTTGCCAAACGAGCCACCGTGCCGGCTGCTTCTTTTGCAACGCCTTGGGTAACTTGCGCTGTTGTCGGTGCTGTTTTCTTAACGGCTTCAATGGCCTTTGAGGTATCACCTGATTGAATGGCTTCAGAAAGAGCATCGGCAATGAGTTGTCCTTTTTCTGTGCCTGATCCGTCAGCTGCAACCATAGCAACTAATGCTGATGTTTCTTGTTGAGAAGCGCCGGTTTTTTCAGCAATACTATCAACAGCTTTTGTTGTGACAACAAGATTATCTCCATCAAGAGTGATATCATATAATGTATTATCAGCAAATGACAAAGCTGAATGGTCCACATTTTCGCCCATAAATGTATATGTTCCGGCTGAAAGAGAGGTTAAATTAATTGTGCCTGCAACTGCGCCATCTCCATCAAATTTGACTGTTGAAGAATCAAGTGTTGTTGTAAGCGTTGAACCGTTTTCAAATGTAATTGTGCCACCTTTAACAGTTGTAAGCGTTCCATTCAAGGTTAAATCACCATTAATAATTGCATTTTTAACATGAGCATTTCCCTTTTCTGAATGAATGGTGCCCTTGTTAACTGTTAAAGAGCTGACAGCAACTTGTTCTGTTGTTTGATTTTCCTCGATAGCTGTTGCTGTCCAAGAGGCACCGTTATTGAGTGTTAAAGATACCCCTTTCTCAATTTTAAGAAGTTCATCATTATCCGTCTTATCAATATTAGTTTTACGGATGTTGCCATTCCAGTATGAATCAGAACCAAATAAAGTTATATTAATAGAGGAATCTATAGGTGAACCTGATGTTGAAGGCCCATAGTTAAAATTTATATCCCCATCCATTTTAACGGTTTTATCACCAGCTTTATTAATCGTTACTTGGGCATCACCTCTTGCAACGATAACATCTTTGTCAGATTTGATGGTTGCATTTCCAATTAACTCTAATTTTCCTTCGCTCATTGCGGTTAAAGCAATTCCTTTAGCAGTTATGTTGATATTCTCAGCGTCAATCAAAATAGATGCTGGATTTTCTGGATTTGTGGTGGGATTATAGGTATTGTTTCCAACATGAATAGCTTCTGAAGAATCGCCAGTTACTGTTACTGAAAAGTTTTTGGCATAAAATTCACCTGTGGCACCATTTTGATTTGTCGCATTCGTGCCTAGTGCCATAATGCCATAGTCATTCCCCGTGTTGATAGTGATAGAATCGGTGGTATCACGATCACCCAATGTTACTGACCCTCCGGTATGAGCTTGAACCGTCCCGGATATAGAAATATTTTTCCCATAAACTTCTGTATTCGCACCTGTTTGACCCGAGCTCCCCAATACAAGAATACCATATCCGGCATCATCAGTTTTAATGGTAACTGTATTAGTTGTATTTTTATCCCCCAATATTAAAGAACCACCATTATGTGCTTGGACAGCTCTTCCACTAGGGTTTTCCTCATTCCCAATTGTGATTTCACCTGTTGTTGAAATGGCAGAGGTTCCAGCACCGGCATATAAAATCCCTGTAGTTGTGTTATAGGTAGTGCCAACTGTTGTCAGATCGATGTTTTCAACAGTATTTAAATTAACATTTGTGCCATTTACAATGTATAATGCATTAGCTGGTGAATTAACTAGGATTCCTATTAAAACCGCCATATTTAAAAGAGCGCATTTCATTAACACATCTTTATATCTTTTTTTGAGTTCTTTAATTGCGGTGTTTGAGAGTCTCATATTTTTCTCCTTTTTTATCTAATGGCCATGAAAAAAATGTAGCATAAAAAATCTTTGTCTGTCAAGAAAATATGTATTTGGCTGTAATTTTTGTAAGTTATTGAAAATAAAAATGTTTTTTAAAA
>JAZNVO010000196.1:0-8056 GCA_045592885.1 Alphaproteobacteria bacterium | reverse complement strand
CATACATCAACTTATATTAAATGTATAAAAAAAACAGTTATTTTCAGGTTAACAAACCTCTAACAAAACATTAAAATTATAAAAAAATATTATGTTACAACCAATAACAACTTACTCGAGAACCGCACGTCGTTTCCAGCCACCAATTACAAAGAGCTTAAATTAATATTTAAGCTCTTGTTTTTTAAGCATTTTTTTGAGTTCGGATGTTATAATTTCAAAAAGGTGCTTTTTTTGACTACATCCGAACTTTTTTATTTAACTTTACTTATTTTTCAATAACTTAGTAAATTTTAGCTTTTTTGAGCAGAAAAATAACCTCTGCGAATTTTTGCATAGGTTAAATAAAAAATATTTAATAAAAAATGTTTATGCAATCTTGTTTACTGAGTGAGTATATATTGTATTCAATAATTCAAATCCAACTGCTTGATAACATTTATCTTCTGCTAAAATTAACATAAGCTTTACTTGTATAAAACATTTACCTTAAATAACTAACAAAATCAGCTAAAGCAAGTTCATATTGTACATAAGATAGATCTGCGGCTTTAAATTTTTCTTTAAACCCTAACTGTGTATACACATGTTTTGCAATATTGTTTGCATTTGAGACATTAATCTGAATTATTTTATAACATTTATTATGAAATAACTCTTGAATAAAAAGAGATAAAATCTTTTTTCCAAATCCTTTATTTTGAAAATCTTGTTCACAAATCTTAATACCAATTTCCACATAAAAGTCTTTTATTTTTTTATAATGCATTTCTCCTACAGAAGCATTATCTATTTCAATTATAAAATGACATCTATCCTCTGTATCTTTTTGTAGAAGAGATATTACTTTTTCCGAAGTTGTACCTAATCCGTTTGGAAAACCAGCATGCGCCATAACTTTTCCATCGTTCCACCAAGAAACCAATTGAGGAACATCCGTTATTTGCGCTTTTCTAATAACTAAATTTTGAAACCTTAACATTTTTAATGCTGATTATAAATTACACTTATAAACATATACCACAAAATATATCTTAATGCAATAATAAACTCTATATTTGCGTACAGGCTTCTAAGGTTAGCTATAAATTGTAATATTTTATTGTAATTTTATTGACTTTCCTCCATAGATTTGGTAATATGCATGTAATCATTTAAAAAAAGCCGCCTTTGGGCGGTTTTTTTATTGGCTAGAGTAACTGGTTCGGTCCAACGGGAAAGTTGGTTCGTTCACGGAGCGTTAGCGAAGTAGACGTCCGATAGGACGGTCCTAAGCGAAAGCGCAGGATAAATTGCCCTGCAATTTACAATCCAGCCACCTTTAGCATTAAGAAATCAGACCTTGTTATAATTTTATTTATAAACATTGACAAATTTTTAAATGTATTGTATTATCTGCTCTAAAAATAATTTTAAAGGATTTTGCATGGATAATAATTTTTCACTGATTGAGTTTATAAAAAATAAAGAAGTTATTACGGCTGAAACAGCGCCGTTCATTTGTAATGAATTATTGAAGAAAAAAAATTTTAATTCAGAAGAAGCTGATTTTGTTACCAAATGGCTCAATGCATTACCTCAAGAAGAATTAAATTATCTTTGGAAAAATAAATTTTTTTATGAGTGTCTAACTGGTGAGGAATTTTTTTGTAACAGGGAACTTAATATTTATAAATATGATGAGTCTGAAAATTTTCTTTCTGCTTATTATGACAAGTTAATTAATATTGGTTTTTCAAAAAATACAGCAAATTGGATGATGAGAAATATTAAATTTCCAAAAATTTATTTGCCATCTGGGGCATATTTCCAATATGATGCAAAAGATTTTTTTGAACAGTATATTGGATATATTGAAAAATATCCGCATTTATCTAAGGTGGTTTTTCAGTTAAGACATAATAGAAAAAAGCCTATAAATATTATCCCTGATCTTGGATTTTCTATTAATAACTTAGTAAATGACCCAGGAGCTTGTGCTATTCCAGGAAAAGATTCTGTTTCTATATCAAAAAAACTTTCAAATACCCCTTGGGTTTTTTTCCATGAATTAGGACATGTTTCTGGTATTTTGAACTTTTTTAATGTTTTTGGTGGAGATTTTGATGCCGGAGACAAATTATCACTTCTTGCATATATGGATGAAATGGAGCAATGTTCAAAAGATTTGTATCTTCGCAACAAAGATGGAACGTTGGATTCTTTGAAGAATTTTATAGAGAAACTTTCTGCAATTGCCAGTAATAAATATCCCAAGTTGTCCGAATCAATGAAGGAAAGATACTTAGGATTTGAGTGGAAAAATTTTTGGTCTTTATTTATGTTTTCTGATGAAAAAGGACAAAAAGAGATACTGAATTCTCTGAAAAAAAATGATTTGATAACGGATTGGGATGAATATTGCATAAAATATTTTAGAGATTTTTATAATCAAGCTACGGAAGTTATATACCCTAGTTTTAATACAGCATTTGACTGGGCGGATGTGTTTAAGAAAGATTATTTAAAACGCAATCCGATACCCCGTTTTTTAACAGATATAATGAGCAAGGATTTTATTGAAAAGCATTGTCTTTCAGCTCGGTATCTTGATGAATTTAACAAAAAAAGATGTTATATTGATTTGAAAAGAGAAAATATCAATTCATTTTGTTTTGATAGGATTTTTCCTCAACAGAATGAAAAACAGGATTTGCAACAACCATATGGTTTATGTTTTTCAACAACTGGTCTTGATGATAAAAAAATTTCGGTGTTAAAAAGATTTTATAAAAGACATATGATTCATTTAACAAAAAATAAAGAGGATGAGGTGCTTATTCCTGCTGACGAACAATCATCTCATCGATTGATGACCTATGTGGTGTTGGATTTTGCAAGAACATGTGCTGGTCCTCTTAAATCTTTTGTCTTTTTTAAGCATGATGAAATGCCATTAAGTTTCAAGCAAACATTGAAAAAAACTTTATCATCTTATCGTAAAAGAAAGTTATTTGAAAATAAATATCAATCTGACTATATTCATGAAAATAAAGATGGATTTTTGGTGGAAGAAAATATATTAAAAAAGGCTGGATTAAGTTCATTTGTCACACCGGATAGAACATTTTTGGGAGTCAATATTAAACCAATGGAAAAAAATCCGGATGTTTCCTATCATTCAGAATTAAAACATCGTTTTAAAGCAAGGGGATTTGATATACAAGATATTTTTTCATCTTCAGATTCTGTGTTAGAAGTTGCAACCTTTCAAAAGAATACAGATAAAAAGAGGATTTCTACTTATTTAAGAATGGTTCAAAAATGTATTGACGTTTTGCCCTTTAATTATAGTGTCAAAAATGCAAATAAAGTGATGTTCCCAGAAATCAGAGCGACTGGAAGAAGGATTTTTGTTGAAAAAAGTTTAAAGGAATCTTTTAAAACTCGCCAATATGAATAGCTAAAAAAGTCTGTTATAAATTCGTTCGGGAACTTTCTGATGATTTAAAATTTTAATAAAAAAGCAAAATTATTTAATAATAAATGCTTCTTTTAAAATCGGGGGTGTGTCATTTTGTTTTTTTGCATCATATGATGCAAAAGCAAATGGCGCTTGATCCGGTGAGGTGAGGCGGTTTATATAAAAAACAAAACTTTTGTCATCACTTTGAAAATGATAGGTGGTATTGTTTCCGGTGCCGTGAAATTCGACTTTACCGTTTGATATAATCATTTTTGGGGTATCCGAAAGAGTGTTGTTTATATTCCAAAGCGCCAGTCGATATTTATTATCGGAAAGTTGGTCTATCCGGCCGAGTTCATTATCCGTTTTGAAAATAAGGATATGTTTTTTATATGATTTTAAAGAAAGATGTAATTTTTCTTTGTCATTTTTTAACCATTGTTTGATATATTCGGTTTCTTTTTCGGATTCAGCGTTAATGGCAATCAATTTGCCGTTGTCATCAAGCCAAAGAATGCCGTTATCAAGCATAATTCCGCGCCACCCCATTTTTTCCCAGTCGCCGGGCAAAGACTCCATAATGTTTTTTTTAAGATCGTCATCAAAAATATATTCATAATTTTGAATGAAAGCCTCCTTGTTTTCAATATCAGGTAACGGATTTGTTCTTTCAAAAGGATAGGAAACATAATCCCCGATAATTGCAGGGTTATCCGTTTTAACAGCCTCTTTAAATTTTTGAACAACAGTTATAAAACCGTTTGTTGCCGGTTGATTGATTTCTCCCGCAGTTGCAAGATTAAAGAAACACATACAGACAGCTGTTAAAAAAAGTTTTTTCATATTGTTATCCTTTAATTATGGTTATTGATTGATTATAAAGATACTTTAGTTATTTTTGCAACAAAATAAATCATGGCGGACAGTAAAAAAAGCCACCGAAAAAAATCGATGGCTTTAATAATATTAAAAGATTAAAGTTTAATCAGTTCAATTTCTTTATTCGACAAATCCTTAACGCCTACACCAAGAGCCGCCAATTTATCCCTGATTTCATCTGATTTTGCCCAGTTCTTTGTGGCCCTTGCTTCTTTTCTTTGTTCCAAAAGAGAGGCAATCTCAGGGGTTATTTCAACAGCTTGTTCTTTTTTTGCTTCAACGTTCTTCAATTCTAAATTAAACACGTTGTCAACATGCAATAAATAATTAAGGCGAACCTTGTCTGATTTTTTATTGTCTTTTAAAACACCCCACATGTGCGAAATGGCAAGCGGTGTTTTAATGTCATCAAACAAATAAGCGTTGAATTCTTCTTTTAATTTTTCAAGTTCTGTTTTTTCAGTGTCTGATAAAGAAGTGTCTTTTACTTTTGCTTTTAAAGAAGCGATGGCATCACATAAATTTTCATAAGCTTTTTTGGCACCATCTAATGCTTCATCTGAAAAAACAGCAGAACTGCGATAATGCGAGGTGAGGGTGAAATATTTATAGTGCATTGGCAAATAGCCGGCTTCTTTTAAGGTGTCAATCGTTGTTTTCCCGCCGGTTGATTTGCTCATTTTGCCGGATTTTGTGTTCAAAAACTCCATGTGTAACCAGAAATTGACCCATTCATGCCCTAAATGAGCCTCACTTTGGGCAATTTCATTTTCATGGTGAACAGGAATGTGATCAATCCCGCCACAGTGAATATCAATGCGTTCGCCCAGATATTTTGTTGACATGGCGGAGCATTCAATATGCCAACCGGGGTATCCGCGACCCCAAGGGCTATCCCATTGCAAAATTTGATTTTCAAATTTGGAAGAGGTGAACCATAACACAAAGTCAGAGTCATTTCGTTTGTTTGAATCTTGTTCTGTTCGTGCGCCATGTTTCAAATCTTCTCGTTTTTGACCGGAAAGGCAACCGTATTTTTCAAATTTAGAGGTGTCAAAATAAACATTGCCGTTTGAAAAATAGGCATATCCTTTATCTTCCAAAGATTTTACGAATTTAATCATATCTTCAATATGTTCGGTTGCTCGGCAAACAATGGTCGGCCGTTTCAAGCCAAGTTCAGAAGTATGTCTGAAAAAAGTATCTTCATAATGACGGGCAATTTCCATAACGCTTTCTTTCTCCCGTTTGACAGCAACAAGCATATTATCTTCGCCTTCATCTTCATCGCTTGTTAAATGTCCGACATCTGTTACATTCATCACGTGTTTAACCTTATATCCGGCCAAGCGTAAGGTGTTTGCAATCAAATCTTCAAAAATATAGGTGCGAAGATTCCCGATATGAGCATAAGAATAAACAGTCGGACCGCAGCAATACATTGTCACCATTTTTTCGTTCAATGGTTTGAATTCTTCTTTTTGTCTGGTCTTTGTATTATATAAATATACGGTCATCTTTTGTTTCCTTATGTTTTGAGTTAAAAAAAGCAGCTTTTCATCAAAGCTGCCTTCAAAGAAAAAATGTATAGCTCTCATCAGCTCCGGCAGCATAGCTTAGGAGAGTTGACAACAGCAACAACAGTTTAAGTTTATATACATTTTTTTATCCTTTTTAAAATATGTTCTTTATTTTCTTATGATTTAATCTGTTTGTCAAGCACTTATTTTATTTGAAATTAAAAATTTTCCCGTAAACTGGTTAAAATAACTTTTAGATGAATTTATTGACAGTTTTACTTAAAATATGCTATAACAAAACTTGTTTGATTAAGTGTTTTAAACAAAGGAGGAAGATATGTTAAAAGGTGTCAGAAGAGAAAAAGAAATAGTGGTTGTTCCACCAAAAGAAAATGATGACGGGAAATATGATTATGAACGCGATGTCGCTTTAATTGGCGCTGAAATTGAAAATATGTGTAGTGTAACGGATTGGTATGATGAATTTACCG
The DNA here is from genome assembly GCA_045592885.1 of Alphaproteobacteria bacterium. Lineage (GTDB taxonomy): Bacteria > Pseudomonadota > Alphaproteobacteria > CAAHEQ01 > UBA3637 > RGIG4140. Next base: position 1,721 of record JAZNVO010000196.1, on the reverse strand, counting down.
GCCGGCATTTATTTACGGATAAATGCACATTTGTTCCGGAGTCCGGATATTATTCCACCGGTCAAGGTCATGATGAACATACCTATACAGCTCATTTTCAATTGCCGGAAGGCAAAACGGCAGAAGAAGTTTTTCTTGAAATGCAAGATGCTTGGCGTGATCAAATGATATTTGAATTTAAAGCTGAAGAGCGGTATAAAAAAATAAAAACATTACCAATGGATATTCAAGATGATTTGGTTTATAAAGTGTTTTTAATTGAAGCGGAATCGCGTAAAAAAATGAATCTTAAAATAAAATCGGCTCAAGAAGCGGCGATTGAAGAAGCTGAACAAAGAATTGTCTTAAAAAAACAAGCCATCAAACAAGCTTCAGAGGCCAGAAAAAAAGATCCTGAGTGGCACCGTGTTTGTCGCTCTGCGCAACTCTTGGCTAGGGCAAATTTGAAAGATCAGGCACAAGTGTTGGTTAAAAAATATTTAATAGCGCATGAAAGATAACTGGTAATCAGATATTTCATATAACAAAAAAAGCTTCGTAAAGGGGCTTTTTTTTATGTCAAATTTAAGAGTCGGTTTTTGCTTATGATTTTTCTAATTGCGTTGGCTTTTTTTCTCTTGATAAAAACGGGAAATTCTTTTTTTTTAAGGGCGCGCAATTTCATTTTATACCATACTTAAAAAAAGATGTCAAATTTCTTGGAAAATCAGGATAATATTTGACGAAAAAACAATAAATTTTCTTTATTTTTCAAAAATTTATATTTGAAAACATTTTGAAATATGCTATGATTCAATCAACTTGAATGGGTCAAGTTAAAGGAACTTAAAAGGAGGAAAAAATGATATATGAAAGTTTAAAGAAAAAGCCAGAGTATCCGAAACAAGAAGATTTTATTACATCTGATGGGGAGTTGAATGAATGTACTTATATGGCAGCTATCTTGCAATATGGTATTGAGGCAAACTCCGATTATGGTGTTTGGAAAGATGAAAAAACCGGTGAAATTTTGTTTACTAAACAAGTTGAATTTATTCCCGGTGCTTATTATGAAGATAATGGGCAAGGGGAGAAGAAAATAACTTATGAAGCGCATTTCCCTTTGAAACAAGGTCAAACGGCTGAAGAAGCTTTTAAAGAAAGATACATGTTGGATGAAGAGAAAAAAGCGTTGTTTCAAGACAAGGAAAAAAGAGAACAAGTGATTCAAAGTTTATCTCCTGAAATTCAACAACGTCTTCAAGGTAGGTTAAAAGATCTTAAACATCAGGCGGATTGTGAATTGAATCAAAAATTAAATCAAGCAGTTCAATTGGCATTGAAGCAAGAAGCCCGTCGTCAACACCTTGAAAAAAGAGAGCAAGATCCGATGTGGCATGTGGTCAGAATCGCTGCCAAAAGTATGGTTGAAAAAAATCAACAAAGGCAAGCTCGTTTATTAATCAAGAATTATTTAAAAAATTATGATAGAGCTTGATTTCTTTTGTAAATTGCACGAAAAAAACAGAGTAATAATTGAAAAAAATAATAAATTTTCTTTATTTTCAAAAGCTTATATTTGGAAGTGTTTTGAAATATGTTATAATTTAATCAACTTGAATGGGCCAAGTTAATGGAACTTAAAAGGAGGAAAAAATGATTTATGAAGATTTACAGGAAAAAAAAGAATATCCGAAAAAAGAAGATTATACAAGACCGGGGTGTAGTCTTAACGGACATGC
>JAZNVO010000195.1:0-3149 GCA_045592885.1 Alphaproteobacteria bacterium | reverse complement strand
AAAGAAAAAGCCCTTTCAAGGGCTTTTTTTGATATACGTGATAAAATTATAAAATTTCTTCCCATTTTTGAAGGATAATTTCCTCACCATATTGAAAAACAATCCCTTTTGCCGTTTCACCCATTTGATTTCTCAACGCGTCATCTTTCATCAAAAGTTCCAATTTTTCGCTTAATTGCGAAACATCTTGAACCAAGAATCCGTTTTGATTATTTTGAATAATTTCTGAAACACCGGAAGCATATTGAAATCCGATAACGGGCAATCCGCTTGCCATAGCTTCGCAAAGGCCCAATCCAAATCCTTCATATTTGCTTGGAAATGCACAAATTGAACTTTTCGAATATTCAACATCAATTTTGTTTGAAGGGGGCAAGAAAAAAACTTGTTTTTGAAGGTTTAATTTTTCAACTAACTCCTTCAAATCATTGAAATATTTGTTATCAGTTACCCCCCCCCGAAAATGAATTTTCCAATCAGGATAACCCGTTGAAATTTTTGAAAAAGCTTCAATTAAAAGATGATGTTGTTTATCTTTTTCAATGCGTGCCGGATAAATAATCACTTTTTCTTTTTTGTTCATCAAGGGATTAAGTGGAACCATATTTCCAATCACCACAACTTCCCCTTTATAATATTTTTTTATAATCGGCACAAAGGAGGGGAGCAATACCTGAACCAAATCAACTTTTTTCAAGGTATTAACAAAAAGTTTCATTTTCTTTTTGGTGAAATACACATCCGGTCTTGAATGTAACATCACAATCTTTTTTTGCCTCAAATTTTTGTGATATAAAATATCTGCCATATCTTGAACACTGGCTGTTACAATTGTGTCAATTTCATTTTGGTTGATATAAGAACAAATCATATCAGAAATGATTTTTTCCCTGTTAAAATATGGGATAACCGCCAAACCGATTTTCCCAAAAAAACGACGCAAACTTGAAAATTTCACCTCAAAGCGATGAAAAACAACCTTTTTTGAAACATCAAAAAAAGGCAGTCCTTTCTTTTTATCCCGAGTGGCCAAATGGATTTGATACCCTTTATCTGAAAGTGCATTTGAAAGAGAAACCAAAACCTTTTCAACCCCACCGACAGAATTGATTAAATTACTTTTTTTATAAAATAAAACTTTTTTCATATTCTCTCTTTCTTTTTGTTGATACTTTATGATACCATTCATTTTTTTAAATTGCAAAAAAATCCCATCCATAAGAATACCTTTTTTTTAGTGTTTTTTCATTTAAAAGATATTTACTTATATAAAAAGCATGATTTTTATTATACATAAACACGCTTGAGAAAACCCAGGCGCTTTTGTGTTGAAAATTAAGAAGATCAATCCGGTGTATCCGAAGATTTACACGAATCACCTTCTTTTGTTCCCCAGGTGGCACAACAAATACCATTTTTCCATTGACCACCAGCATCTGTACAACAAGCCTCTGAGCGATTCCCTGTTGTTAAGTCTTTGGAACCGTCACAACAGGATCCATCCGCACTATCAGAACTATCTGAAGATTGGACCCAATAACCACCGGCATTGGAGCAACAATCTTCAGAAGCATTCCCATCTATATCTTTTGCAGAAGACCCCTCACAACAGGTAGTTCCACTGACCTCATTCGGATTTGCACAACAATCTTTTGAGTCAGAGGTCTTATCATACACCGTACCATCACAACACAAATATTCATCAGATGAATCGGAGGAATCCGAAGCCGATTGTTGATAAATTTCATCTGTTAAGTTAGGACAGCACGCTTTGTCATCAATAACATATTTTGAAGATTCGCAGCAATCTTGTTTATCAGATGACTTCGTATATACCCTTCCATCACAACATTTATATTCATCAGATGAATTGGAGGAATTATCTTCGCGATAAATTTCATTCGTTGCATCTGCACAACAAGCTTTATCGTCAACTACATGTTGTCCATCTGGACAGCAATCTTGTTCATCTGAAGTCTTTGAATATACATCACCATCACAACAAAGATATTCATCAGATGAATCAGATGCATTACTATCTGCCTTTTTCTTATAAATTTCATCATCAGAATTTGGACAACAAGCTTTATCGTCAATCGTAAATTTTGGTTCTTTGCAACAATCTTGTTTATCAGATGATTTTTCATACACCCTACCATCACAACATTTATATTCATCAGATGAATTGGAGGAATTATCTTCGCGATAAATTTCATCATCAGAATTTGGACAACAAGCTTTGCCGTCAACCACATGTTTTGAAGCTGAACAGCAATCTTCCGAATTTGAATTTTTGGTATACACCTCTCCACCGTCTGCACAGCAATCTTGCTGATAAGAGAAAGATTTACTTTTGGTATACGGTTCTCCAGCACAACATTTTTGAATGGGAAAATATTGCCCACCATGACTAACCTGATCAACACTATATGGCTTTTCATCAGCCCCACAACAATCATATGTGAATAAAAGATAATACTCATTATATGATTTAGTGTATTGAGGTCCTCCACTTTCACAACAAAATTGAACAGATGCTAAAGAACCAGTATTTCCATCATAACGCGGATAAACCGTTCCCGATTCACAGCATTCCCACCATTTTTTATACTTCTCACTTGACTCATCATCATTATACGAGGCAACATAACGCGTTCCAGCACAACAGGTTTCACCTGAATACGCTGCAGATAAATCCCAATGACAACAGGCACTCCCCGTCCAACGAGCAGCCGTTCCCCATATATTTGTTACTCCCGGATCACAACATTCTTCTGAAGTGTTACCTTCCATATCTTCACCTATTTTTCGACAACATCCTCCGCCACTTGAATTTGTCCCTGACAACCATCTTCCACTTGCCTGAGCACAACACTGATCGACATATCCTCCTACAACTCCTTCAGATAGTAATTGTTTTCCTGTTCCATCTTCACAACACACACCAACAGTGCCTGTTTTATAAGTTTCCCTCCCCCCAATACGTCTACAGCAAGTAGAACTTGAACCTGTAGTACTAGTATCCCATGACAAATAAGGTCTTGGCAACACCGGATCACAACAAGCACCTTCATAAATAACCCCTGGAGGAGAACACCAATCTCTATCATGTGAATCAGAAAAAGGATCTGGTGGATCAGAAATAATCC
>JAZNVO010000194.1:0-4463 GCA_045592885.1 Alphaproteobacteria bacterium | reverse complement strand
TGATATCCAAAAGAAGTCGTCTTTTGCTTTTTTTCAAAATCGTTTCATGGGTCAAGGGATTTCTTTTCAATCCCTCTTTCCATCCGCCGTTTCGTCTTAAATTGGCATATATCAAAAAACTCAAATCAAAAAAGGGGCGTTTTTGAGCTTGTTCAATTTTCTTGATGATTTCTGTTTGATTATTCTTTATGGCCATAAAAAGAGCGCGCCCCACTGATTGATAAGTCGAGTTTTTCAATAACCGGTTCACAACCTCTAAATGCCCGTTTTGAGCTGCCAATTCAATGGCGGATATGCCAACATCATTTTGAAGGGGCACTTTTTTTTGATTAAAAAAATCAACCAATTCAAGCATTCCTTGTTCCGCCGCTTGCATTAAAACATTTTTTTCAACCACTCTTTCTCTTAAAAAAAACTCTTTTTTTAAAAATGGCGAAAACAAATTTTGTGAATGAGGCCAAATTTCAAAGCGTTTATCTTCAAAAACAACTTTCAACAGCTTTGGATTTTGACTCGCCAACGCCTTGATTTTTTCTTCATCTTTCTCATCAAAAGCTTTAATAAATTCTTCTAACTCATTCATTTTTTTTAATCCTTTTGTCTTATTTCTTCTTTCGATAAAGGCACTCTTTTCTTTTGACTCAAAACATATCTTTCTTGCGGTTGTGTGGCGAAAGTTCCTTGTTTTTGATAAGAGCTTTCAAAAACAAGGGTCCCCGACCAACTTAAAGGTTCTGTCTTTTCAATATTTTTGGATTGATTGGGCGTTTTTTCAACCTCTTTTTTAACTAAAACAACTTCATCTTCCGTTCCGGCTGGCAAATGCGCTTTAATGATATTCCGCCCCGCCCCATGATAAAAAATTTGTTTAGAAAGATTCTCCAATTTGTCCCAATTTAAGCTTTCTTCCTCTTCTTTTTCAAGCTCTTTTAAAATTTTCTCAACAACCTTAAAATGCCCCTGTTCAAGGCCGTGGCAGATTAACTCTTCTTTGTTCAGATATTTGACATCTTGCGGATGAACCGGCCCTTTTCGTTGATAAAGATGATACATTAAACCGGTGTTTTCATCCAAAACAGCCAACCGAAACAAATCGGCGCGCTCTTTTTTATCTGCCTCATTAAAAACAAGGTCAACAATCTCTTTATTATTCGTTGCAATCACCTTTGACATCATCCAAAAATCAAACCAAGATTTTTGTTCCTTAAAAAACGGGGCGCCTACTTCTAACAAGTCTTTAACCATAGATGTATATCCGTTAGAAACGGCATTATAAAGCGCATTGCTTTCTTTTAAAAATTCTTTTGCTTTTTTGGGATGTGTTGCACAAATTTTTTTAACTTCTTTTAAAAGAAGGGATAAGCATTTTTCGTCCCCAACTGTTGTTGCCACACTTAAAGGCGACGGATAAGAGTGAACTAAACAAGTTGTTTTTCCAATCTTTGCGCCTTTTTCAATCAACAACTCTGTCATTTTTTCATTTTTGCTTAAAATGGCGGCTTGAAGGGGCAAAATATCCCAACATTCAAAAAAATAAGGGTTCACCCGTGCCCCTTTTTCAATCAAAAAACAAGCTAAATCAACATTTTGACCTTCGCAAGCTCTTGCCAACAAAGGGGTATTCCATTTATCAAAGATATTGACTTTTCCCGTTCTTTCAACAAATTCTTTAACAGCTTTTATCTCTCCTTTTTGAGCTTTATCAATCACATGATAAATTTCATATTGTTTCATCAACTTTTGAATCTTTTTTAAATTTGATTGCGCAAGCGCCTTTTCAAAAGCATCTTGTTCAGCTCCGGTAAATAAAGAAAGATTAATCTTTTGGTTCAAATTGATGAAATAATTGGCCATTTGAAGCGATTTTTTGTTATAGATAAAAAAAACGCGTGACTCTTCATTTTTTTTCAATTCGTTTTTTAACGGTTCATACTCCCCTGTTTTAAAACTTTTCATCAATAACTCATAAACCAATTTTTGCATATTTCCACTCCTCTTTTTTTCTCAATCCGTTAATTTTATCGTTGATTTTGGGGCACAAAATGTTTTTTATTTCCAAACATCTGATTTAATTTTTGTCGTCTTACAAGGCGTTCTTTCACCTTTGTCATAATCTTATCTGCCATATTTTTGTGACCTATAACCATGGCAAAATGATACGCATCTTGTCCTTTTTTATTTTTAATCAACACATCTGCTCCCTTTTCAATCAAATAGAAGGCCGTTGGTATCTGTTTTGTTTCAATCGCCCGCATTAAAGCCGTGTTTCCATTTTTATCCTGATGATTGATGTTTATCTGATGTTTTAACAACTCTTGTATAAAATATTTATCCCTTTTGTCTTCAAAAGTTGGCAAAGCATAAAATAAAGCCGTTTGCCCTTTTTCATCTTGCAGTTCAAAATCAAGCTTTTTTTGAAGAAGCGCATCAAAAACCTCTTTGCACTGAAATTCAATTGCCGTCATCAAAGGCGTTCTGCCATATTTATCTTTTTCGTTTAAGCAAAAACCATTTTGAATCAAATAAATAGCCGGATTTTCTTTTTTCATTTCAATCAGCGCATTGATAAATCCCCGATCGATGAAAGGCAAAATCTTATGAAACAGCCCTCTTTTGTTTATAACCTCAAAAAAAGTTGACTGATTCAAAACACTCGCCCAAATAACCGGCGAGGCGCCTTTTGCATCCGTTTTTAATAAGTCCACCCCCATATCAATGGCAAAAGGAATATCTTTGGAATAATTTGAATGAATAATCTCTTCAAAAATCAATTTCCCGTTTGCATTCGGCTCGTTTAAAGAGAGAGTCGGATATTTTTTCAAAACATTAAGAATAGACCTTGTTTCTTTTTGATAACAAGTCACATCTATAAAAAGCTCTTTGATCACTTTAAAATCATCATTTCTTTTTTGAGCCAACTTCAATCTGCCGTCTATCAAAATCAATTCGGCTTTTCTTTCAATATCCGATTGATCTGTCACACTAAATGATTCTTTTTGCGCCAAATCAAAAAAATGATGTGTAACGCCTTCACTTAACAAATATTTGATCACTTCTTTTTGCTCGTTTAGCGCAGCAATCATCATCGGTGCATTCATTTTATCTTCAAAAAAACCGGCGCTTAACCTAGCCCCTTCTTCTTTTAACTTTTGAATAAAAGGCACATTTCCCGTCTTGATGGCTTCACTCAGCAAAAGTTTCAATTTTTCCTTTTTTGAAAAATATGATTTCCCCTTTTTTGAATAAGAGTTTTCCTCTTTCAACCACTCAAAAACTTGTTTTTCATCATTTTCGCAAACGGCCTTTAACGCCCTTTTCATTTGATAAATATCAAAAACTTCTTTAACGCCTTCAAAATCCCCGTTTTCAATTCTTTTTCTTAAAATAAAACCCCACGGGCCCAACAAAACCCGATCGATTTTAAGGCCTTGGTTTATGAAAAAGTTGCTGATATTCAAAAGTCCGTTAAGATCAAAACACCCATTTTGATATCGCCCGCCTTTAGCCCATTCTTTATCGGCTTTTTGATAATCACCTGTTTCAAATTCTCTTTCTAAATAAGAATATAAATCCATTTTTTAAGCCTTTCCTTTAACACCCATTCTGATGTTGATAAGAAGATGTCCAAGGCCATTGAGGTATCTTTTTTTTCGGCAAATTCACCGGTTTTTCTTTTGGGTATAACCCTAATTTTTTGCGCACTTCATTTTTGACAAGGCCTGCTATTTCAATTTGCCCTTCCTGCATCGCTCTGTTATAAGCATCAACCCCTTGATTGTTTTTGATAAACACATCTGCACCCAATGATAAAAGAGATTGAACCTGATTTTTCATTCCGTCTTGAATCGCTTTAATCAACACCGTATCCCCGGTGGTATAATTTTGATGATCCAAATTAACCTTTTCAACCAATGTATCGAAATAATTTTTCTTTTTTAACGCATAAAAAATCGCCGTTTCACCGTTCTGATCCACTTCTTCCAAATCAACACCCGCCTCAATCAATTTTTTAAATTTAAGTGGCCAGTCAAGATAAATTGATTTCATTAAAGGCGTTCGTCCTTTTTCATCTTTTTCTTCAATGCCGATTTTGTTTTCAATCAAAAAATGAGCGATTGCATTAGCATTTTTTTCAAAAGCCATATGTAAAATCGGTTTTTTTAACGATGCCCTCACCTGATCCAACAAACCTCGATCTTTTAATTCTTTAACAAAATTATCCAAATCCAACGAAAAAACCAAATCAATCGGATTTTCTCCATCAGCATCTTTTTTTGTTATATCACCCCCCAAATCCAAAACAGCGATTGCTTCACTGACAACTCTCATATGTCTTGGAAGAGCGGTTTTCCATTTCAAATCAAACGCATTTAAATCAAGATACGGATTTTTTTTGATTAGTTCCAATGCTTGAGAAACTTTTCCTTCTTTCATCAAAAGAATCAATTCATCCTCAATTTGAA
>JAZNVO010000193.1:0-1573 GCA_045592885.1 Alphaproteobacteria bacterium | reverse complement strand
CCTTCAACGCTGAAACGTTTTCTTTTCATCTTACGAGAACGACGGATGCATTCTGTTGCTTTACGTGCTTTCTTTTCAGATGGTTTTTCGTAATAACGACGCAATTTCATTTCACGGAAACTACCTTCGCGTTGCATTTTTTTCTTCAACACGCGCAAAGCTTGTTCAACATTGTTGTCATGAACGACGATTGTAACTATGGGACTCACCTCACTTTCATTTTGCCATATTTTAACATTTTTAAAATAAAAAATCAAGTGTTTTTTTATAAAAAATGGGAATAGGTTGAATTTGATTTGAGTTTTTTTGAAAAAAAAGCTATACTAACACAATTAATTAAAATGAAGTGTAAAAAAATTTTTGGGTGAAAAAATGAGTGTTGATACATTGTTTTCAAGAGGAATGGAACAAAAGCCGTTGGCTGATAAAATGCGCCCCTCATCATTGGAACGCGTGTTTGGACAGGATCATTTATTATCCGATAAAGGGCCGTTAAAACGAATGCTTGTTTCCGGCAAAGTTTCTTCGTTTATCTTGTGGGGTCCTCCGGGATGTGGAAAAACAACGATTGCTCGTATTTTAGCGGATGAAGTGAATTTGCATTTTGAATCTCTTTCGGCTGTTTTTTCGGGTGTTTCAGATTTGAGAAAAGTTTTTGAAGCAGCATCTAATCGAAGGAAAATCGGGAAGGGGACTTTGCTTTTTGTTGATGAAATTCATCGCTTTAACAGAGCTCAACAAGATGCTTTTTTGCCTTATGTGGAAGATGGAACGGTTATCTTGGTGGGAGCAACAACCGAAAATCCCTCATTTGAACTCAATGGCGCTTTGCTTTCAAGGTGTAAAGTCTTTGTTTTAAATCGGTTAACGGATGAAGCTCTCGAAAAATTGCTTTTAAAAGCGGAAAGTATTTTTGAAAAACCTTTACCGCTTGATGAAGTTGGCAGAAATTATATAAAAGCTGTCGCTGATGGTGACGGCCGTTATTTTTTGAGTTTAATTGATGCTGTTTATGCATATGCCGAAGAAAACGAAATTTTGGATAAAGAGGCTTTAGAGTTGTTGCTGCAAAAACGGTTTCCAAACTATGATAAAAATGCCGAAAATCACTATAATTTGATTTCAGCTTTGCATAAATCCATCAGAGGGTCAGATCCGGATGCGGCACTTTATTGGTGTGCCAGGATGATAACGGCTGGTGAAGATATCAAATATTTGTTACGCCGGTTGACTCGTATAGCCAGTGAAGATGTTGGTCTTGCAGATCCGTTGGCTCTTGTTCAGGCTCATTCTGCATGGGATGCGTATGAAAGATTGGGATCGCCTGAAGGAGATTTGGCTGTTGCCGGATTGGTTGTTTATTTGGCAACGGCACCAAAATCCGTTGGTATTTATAAAGCTTGGAATGAGGCTAAAGGAATGGCACTTGAAACGGGGACTTTGATGCCTCCAAAACATATTTTAAATGCTCCGACAAAATTGATGGCGAATTTGGGATATAATCAGGGGTATCAATATGATCCGGATTTAGAAGACAGTTTTTCAGGACAAAACTATTTTCCGGATGGAATGA
>JAZNVO010000192.1:0-3535 GCA_045592885.1 Alphaproteobacteria bacterium | reverse complement strand
CAAATCTTTTTTCTTCATTTCATCAAAGGTTAAAAGAACAATCTCAACAATATATAAGCTCTTTTTCTCAATCACAATCTAATATATCACCAAAAGATCAAGCTCATCTTGAAGAAGTAATTTATGATTTATTGATTGCTTCGCATCTTTTTAACAGAAATAAAATGAAAACATTTTCTGGAATAAAAGAGATTTTTGATGCGTTTAACAATAATGAGAATATTGAAGAAAAAGCAATAAAGATTAAAAAAGAGTGGGATGTTTATAAAGATGAAATAGAAGATGCAATTGACTATGGATTAAATCTAAGAGATAACGTAAATCCTTATTATCCAGCGTGTTTCAATGATACTGAAAGAGTGTTTTTCAAAGTAGAAGAACAAGGCTCATTAACCTCTATTTTTAACCAGTTTATTCAAAAATACAATGAGATTTTGCCTAACACCTATAAAATGGTATTAGAAAGGGTGGATAAAGGGTTGAATAATAATTCTATATCTGCAGGGCGTTTTTTAATGCAACAAATCAAAGCATTTGAACGTGCCAAAAAACAACTTGCTGAATTTGCGACAGAAAGCTTATCCACTGTTGTTCTTGAAATTAACAATCAAAAAGAGGGGATTGTACAATATCAAAAAGATGCTTCTGTGACACCTCAAAAGAAAATAAAGGTTAATCCATTTGTTTTTTATGTGTTAAAAAATAAAATAGAAAAAGCCTCATCTGATTTATCCATTTTAGAATTTTCAAATCTTATCTCAACAGAAATTGAAAAGTTAAGCAAAACACTTAAAATTTATCAATTTGATGCTGAAAGAAAAAGAAAAGATTTTGAAAGTAAAGAAAAAGCCCCTATTGATTTAATTATGTTTTCAAAAAAAGCTTATGATATTGCCAATATGGCTGGTTATGTTGATTGGTGGTCTTGCATGGAGCCTGTAGATGATGGTTGCGGTGAGTATAAATATATGCCTTCTTATATTGGAAGAGGGGCAATCGTTGCCTACGGATATAATTCAAAAAATCCTTATAAAGCAATTTCAAGAATTCTTTTAAAACCATTTTATGGAGCAAATGATTCAACTCATGTTTTTTATAATCAAGACAATATTTATGGACGTTTTTCATTTGAATTTAAAGATGTTGTTTCGAAAATAGCCGAAGAAGTTTTTGATAACAGAAATGAAAATGAACCATTTTACAGGCAACCACATCAATTTCATTCTCCAACATGGCGTTATGCAATACAAAACACGGATGTGGAAAGCTGGTTAACCAATTATGGTATCAATGTTGAAAAACAAAAGACTGCGCTTGTTATTCAAGAAGGTATTCGTTTAAATGATTTAAAATTAAAAATATTACCAAACTTTTCAAAGTACACCATCGAGAATTTTTTCTGTTACAACAATCCACTTCAAAGTTTAAAAAATTCACCTTCAGTTGTTTCTTATGAGTTTAATGCTAGTTTAACACTCATTAAATCGCTAGAGGGAGGTCCAAAATGTGTTGGGGATGAGTATAACGTTGATTGCTGCCCCGAACTTGTCACTTTAAAAGGATTAGCAAAAAAAGTTGGTTCATTTTCAGCTAAAAATTGCAAAAATTTAAAAAGATTAGAAGCTGAAAATACAATTGTTAAAGATTCCTTTTGTATTGTGGGAGCTAAAAACCTTAAAAGTTTAATTGGGTGCCCACAAAATATTGGTGGAGATCTTTCGTTTTCTCTTACCAATTTAAGTATGTTGGATGAATTACCCAAGGTGTATAGTAGGGCTTTATGTCACGCAAGCAAAGATTTTGAAATTCCAAAAGAAGGTTTTGCTCTTTCTAACAACAATCCTAAACTTCAATTTATGTATCCATTATTTAAGCAAGAAGGCCGTATTTATAACTTTTTTAACTTACCAGAAAATTTTGTTGTTAAACAAAATATTTTAATCAATTGCGACACAGAATATGGGGATGAACTACCCGATTTAAGTGGTGTTATCGTTGATGGGAATATCTCTTTTGAAGAAGGTTTCAAACTTTCGCATTGGGAATGGGAGCCCAAAAAAATAACTGGTTGGATAAATACAGCCGGAACAGAAAATGCAACTTCTGTTCCTGAAGAGTTGTTTTCTTTCACAACAGCTTCATCAAAAGGTGTTGTGAAAGATGTTGACTCTCGCAATCTAAACAGTAAGAGCGATGATTTGAAAAAAGAAAAAATCGCCACACAACAAAATAAAAACAAGGGATATTATATTTCTTTTAAAAATCAACATTGTTAAAATATTGATGTTTTGTATTTTTTGTATAAATGAAAATAGAGCAATGGCTGTATAATTTAATTGATAACAAAGAGTTTTTTCTTGATTTTTTCAAAAAAAGAAAATATAATGTAGCCGTTTATTAATTTTATGGAGTTTTTTTATGGCAAAAGAAGAAGTTTTGCAATTTACGGGGACAGTTACAGAAGCTTTGCCAAATGCTACGTTTCGGGTCACACTTGAAAACGGGCATGAAATCATTGCACACACATCCGGTAAAATGCGCAAGTTCCGCATTCGTGTAATGGTTGGTGATAAAGTTGAAATTGAAATGACACCATACGATTTATCAAAAGGCCGTATTGCTTTTAGACACAAAGCATAATATTATGCAATAAACACTATTTTTAGGGAGATGATGTATGACACTTTTAAGTGCAGGAATATTGCTGGTTATCAGTCTTTTTTTCTACGGAAGTGTCAAGTGGTTTATTTTACCTCGCATTCTTAAAAAAAAACCGGATACACAAATTATCACCTTTTCTTGGATAACGGGTATTATTTTCCTGATATCCTTGGGTGTATTAAATTTTGTTTTTTCAGTTGCTAATTTATCAGTTGCTGATCCGTCTTTTGTTTCTTTCTTGTTTTTGACCGGATTCGCTTTTTTATTAATGCCTTTTTTGCTCAAAAAAGACACAAAATGGCAAATATTGGTTTTGTTTTTATTGTGTTTGGGTGCTACTTTTTTAATTCCACCTCCAAGTGGTGAGTTTATAACACCTGTTAATGTAGCTATACGTTTGGGGGCAGCCTTATTTTGGTGTGTCATTATTTTAATTAATACTGTGTTGGATAGAATTCCGTTGTTTTCATATATTACCAATACATGTGCGTTTGTTATTTTGTCCTTGTCCTGTGCAACGTTTGTCGGTATAGTGCCGTACACCTATTTTTGTAGTTTTATTTTAATTATTCTGTTAAATATGTTTGTGTTTTGTATTTACAGAAAAACGGGCATTTTGGTTTATACGTTTCCGTTAGTGTTTTTGTTTAATTGGATTATCGGTTATGTTTTACTCCATTTTATGTATACTGTTCAAGCCGTTTATATTCCTCTCTTTTTTGGTTTTAGCCTTATGGAAATATTGGTTGCAATCGGAATTAATTTATATACATATCGGCGATTGTTCCCCGTAACCGTTTCATTCGTAACAGAAAAGGCTTTTGAGTTAAATATTCCGTTAAAAAGCATTGTCAAAAAATTGTTTTATACAACC
>JAZNVO010000191.1:0-1798 GCA_045592885.1 Alphaproteobacteria bacterium | reverse complement strand
AGTTTTGGTAAATCTCTTAAAGTTGAAAAAATTTTCAAATCTGTTCCAACTTCAATTGAAAATTCTTTTAAAAGTGCCGGCAAATATTTGTTGCTGTAAAACAAAATCGGTTTATTATATTTAAAATAATGCCGAATGCCTTTTAAAAACTCTTTTTCGCTGATAAGAGGTGTTGTTTCTTCCGTCATGCCTTAATCCTTTATGCGTTGCAGACCCATTTGAGTCGGATTTAAAATATTCTTTGTTCCAATGTTTTGTTTCTGCTCTTGTTTAAAAGGATACGACAGCTCCATCAAAATCTCAAAAGCTTGTTCATAATGAGAAAGTCTTTCTTCGCCTTCTTGAGTCATATCGGCATTAAAATGAAGCAAAAAGCCCCCGTCTTCTTCATTTTGAACCAATGTGTGTATTCCATTGATAACGGCAAAAGAAGGGATGTCCACATTTTCTTTTTTTGATTTGAATAATAAAACGTTGTCTCTTGATTTTAATGCACTGACACGCGGCGGAATATGTTTTTTTAATTCCGGATCTGTTTGATAAGGAAGCTGTTCAAACAACTCTTTTTTTTCATTTTGAAGAACAGTGTCATTGATAATAATTTGAAGATTTTCTCTTGCTTTTTTCCCTTTCAGGTAAGGAAAAACCTCTTTAAACCCTTCTTTATTTAAATAAAATTTTATATCAATTTGTGGATGTTTTAAAAGATAAGACATAACAAACCGCAATCTGTTATTTCTCATCTGACGGATAACTTCTTCATTTGTTATTAAAGGTTTTAAAACCGTTACAAGATATTTTTGATGATTAAAAGGTTCACTGTCTGTGTCAAGCAAAATGCTTTCTTTAATCTCTTTGATAAACAAGAGCATATCTTGATAAAATTTTTTTTCTTTACTCTCTTTCATATCCTTCTCCTAACCGGTTCCATCTTTCCTTTTTTGCGGCTCGACGTTCAATTTCTTGAAACGGAACGGCTAATACTTTAATTTTTTTCATGACTTTTGAAAGCAATTTTAACCGATTGGTTTGGTCTTCTTTATAAGGAGCGTTGAGTGTGCAACTGAAATAAGGATCATCCACACTTTCAATTTTCAAAATATAACTTCTGTTATTAAAAATCATAAAAGAATCACACTGAACTTGTGCATCGGCAACAAAAACGCGAGATTGATCAGGGATATGGGCAAGCGAAGGAGCTTTTTCTTGTTCGATTTGAATAAATCTGTCATTTAAAAAGAAGGTGTAAGGGTTTTGCACGCCTTTTTTTTCATCTAGTAACACACCGGCTTCAACAATCACATTGACTTTTGAGCGGCGAAACTCTGGCGATAATAAGGCCGGATAAACTTTTTTGAAATCTTTTCGGCTTAAAAAAATGTCCCCTTCGGAGCCTTCTGCCAAAATCCTTGTCACACTGCCAATGCGCTCAATCGCTCTGAAAATATCGGTGTTTTTTTCTTCTAATCTTCTTTTAATTTCTTTTTGAAAGAACAGAAATTCATCACTTGTTTGTTCTTGATAACCCATATACTCCTCCTTTGTTTCAAATATTTTTTTTAAATAGCTTTTTTTTCTTAAAAAGTCAAGAGTTTTAAGGGAAAACACCTTAAAAAAACGCCCCTTTTTTTTTAGAGGCGTTTTTCTTTTTATCGGTTGGTTTGGTTTTTCATGTCCGCTAAAGAAAGCATTTTGTTTTTAACGGCTTGTTTTTCTTCACTTTGAGCGGCAAATTCCTGTTCTTCAATCTGTTTAATCAAAGAAACGGCTTGTTTCATTTCTTCTGGTGTTTTGGGAG
>JAZNVO010000190.1:0-9386 GCA_045592885.1 Alphaproteobacteria bacterium | reverse complement strand
AAAAAGACTTGTTTTATAAATAGCTGTTTGTCCTTCATATATTTTTTGGGGATTGACTGTGGCATTAAAAAGAATATTTTTGACGGGTTCGGTTAAATTGTTTTGTTCTTGAGTTTGAGAATTATTCTCTGTCCCTGTTATTTGTTGAGGAGGTAAAACAGTTAAAGTAACACTGTTTGTTTGTTCTTGATTGATATCAAACGGACCAAAAGTAACAACCCCTTCTGAAAGCGGAAATATGGTGAATGAGAGAGAATAAAGGTTTGTTCTGGAATTGTTTGTGATTTGGATATTTGTTGAACTTGATTGTCCTCTTATTTTAGCTTTTTTTGAAATTTCGGTTGAAAGATTATAGGGGTTAATTTCTTTATCTGATTGAACCGTCAATTGAACGGCTCTTCCCAATGCTACTTCATTTTCACTTAAAGAAAGAGAAACAAGGGCATTTGCCGTTGTTGAAAATACTAAAATCGAAAAAATAAGAAGTGTGTTATATTTCATTATTTAACCTCGTTGACTTTGCATATAAAGCCTAAATTTCAAAATACGGGCCGGATCTTTTTTTAATCGGTTGAAAATTTCTTGTGATTCTTGATCTAATGGTGTTTTTTTTGAATGGGATTCAGTTGGTATTTCACTTGGGCTTGAAGAAGTATTTTCTTTATTTTGCTCTTTTTTTTCTCTTAACGAAGACTCCTCTTCTTTTGTCTCTTTCATTTCTTTAGGCGACTCATTTTGTTGGTCAGTGGATTTGTTTTTATCGCTCATTTGTTGCCGGTTTTCTTGACCATTATTTTGATCTTGAGTTTGATTGTCCAGATTTGATTGATCGGATTGATTTTTTTGTGAGTTATTTGAATTTTGATTGTTTTGAGAATTTTTTGAATTGTTTTCCTGATCTTTTGAATCGGAAGACTCTTGTTCATTTTTTTGATTATCTGAATTTTGACTTTCTTTTTCTTTGTTTATCAAATTTTCAAGATAGGCTTTGTTAAAAGCAGCTTCTTTATGATTCGGATTTTTTTCAAGTGCTTTTTTATAAAGATCAATTGCTTCGTTGATTTTTCCAAGATGAGCTTGGGCATTTCCTTGGTTATATAATCCGTTATCGGATTGATCTTTTTTGAATCGCGTCAATGCATCAAGATATTTTTTATTCTGATATTCTTGAATACCTTTTTGGTTGCTTTGATAAATTTTTTGATCTTCTCTTTGCCAGAAATCAGCTTGGGCAGGAATTGAAAACAAGGAAAAAATCAGAATAAAAAGAACCCCTTTTCTGAATAAAAGAGCAATAAACGGCATTAAAAAAACAACCAAATAAGCGCCTAAATCTTTATATTCATCAACTGTTAAAAAATCGTTTGGAAGAATGCCGGTTGTATTTCCTAAGGAAACATATTTTGTTTCTTGAATCAAATTTTTGATGTCAGAGTCATTGGTTTGAGCGCTTTCATAATATCCTAATTTTTTCAGCTCTTTTTTATTTGGTGAAAAAAGAAGAAGGTTGTTATTTTCATCTCTTTTAAAAGCGCCGTTTTTATCTAAAGCCGGAACCGGTGATATCTCATTTCCAAGACCTAAAATGCCGATTTTATATGGAAGTGATTTGATGCTATTTATGGCTTTTTCCGTGTTTTTTATCCCACCGGTGAATAGCAAAATGCGTCCTGAATTGAGATCATTATTTTTGAATAATTCAGCGGCTTGTTTGAAAGCTTCTTCCAAATTTTGCCCATCAAGAGGTAAAATGTTCGGATTTAAAATTGAAATCATTTGTGCCAAAATCTCTTTATCGTCAGAAAGCGGAAGAGCTGTGTAGCCTTTTTTATCAAAGAGAACTAATCCGATTTTTTCTTCTTGCAAGAGGGTCATGGCTTGCAATAGTTTAACTTTTAATTGAGTTAAGGTGTTTTGATTAACACTGTTTAAATCTGCAATTAAAACGGTTCCTTCAAATGGTTTGGAACTTTCAATTGGGACTTTTTGAAAAGAAGGCCCGGCAAGAGCAACAGTCAAAACCGACCAAAAGAAAAATATTTTAAAAAAAGAATACTTTTTCTTTTGATTTTCTGTATCGTTGATTAACAAAAAGGGAATGAACTCTTTGTTAATATATTTTTTCCAAGAGGAGGAATGCCCTCCTTTTTTTGAAAAATAATAAAGCGGAATCAAAGCCAGTAACAAAAGAAAAAACCACGGCCGTAAAAAAATCATTCACTCCTCCGTTTTATAAGTGCAAAAAACAGAAAAAGTAATCCGATAAAAAGAGGAATAAAAAACAATTCTTTTTTTGGTTTTACCATTGTGTCTTTTGATTTGTCTTTCTCAAGTTCATCAATTTTTTGATAGATTTTTTGAAGGGTATCTGTATTTTCGGCTAAAAAATATTCGCCACCGGTTTTTGTTGCAATAAGTTTTAATGTTTGTTCATCAAGTGTTGTGGGAATTGGAACTTTCATGCCAAAAACCTGTTGATAATTTTCGGGATTCCCGATTCCGATTGTATAAACTTTGACATCATGTTTTTTTGCAAGATCAATTGCTTCTTTTAATCCGACAAGACTGGGAGAGGCTTCGCCGTCCGAAATTAAAATAACAATTCGACTTTTTGCTTGAACTTTAATGGCATTTTGAATTGCCAAAGCCAATCCGTCACCCATGGCGGTCATATTGCCGGCGATGCCGTGATTGATCTCATTAAAAAGGGCTTTTAATGTTTTTTTATCATAAGAAAGCGGGGCATATGTGTAGGCTTCATCTGCAAACAAAACCAACGCAATGTTGTCATTTTGTCTGGTTGTTAAAAAATCATCAACAACCCATTTGACGGCAGATAATCTATCAACTTTTTCTCCTTTAATAGTGAAGTCTTGCTCTTTCATTGAGCCGGAAACGTCAAGGGATAAGATGATGTTTCTGGTTTCAAGTGGTAATGTTTTTATTGAAGAATACCAAACGGGACGGGCAGCTGCCAATACGAGAAAAATCCAACTGACAGATAATAAAATTAAAGCCGTTTTATTGTTTTTTTGAAAAGTGTTTGTTGTCTTTTTTAAAACTTTTATCTGATTAAAAAAGGGAATTTTAAGGGCTTGTGTTTTTAATGTTTTTTTCTTTTCGGGCAAGAAAAAATAAACCGCCGGCGGCAGTAACAAAAACAAAAAAGATAATGGCCAAATAAATATATCCATGTGTTTAATATATGAAGATTATCTCACAAAATCAATATATTTTTTGTTAAAAAATTAATAGAGAACAGAAACGAAATAAAGCCCGTCTGCAGGAGCTGTCGGCCCTCCTAAACGTCTATCTTTTCCTTGAAAAGCTTTTTCAAAATCTTGAACAGACCATTTTTTTTGCCCAACTAAAACAAGTGAACCGATAATATTGCGAACTTGGTGATGTAAAAAAGATTTAGCTTTGATATGCATTTTGATTATATCGCCTTCTTTTTCAAAATGAATGGTATTGATTGTTTTTATGGGAGAGTTAGCTTGACATTCCGATGCCCTGAATGTTGAAAAATCATGCTTTCCGATTAACAGATTGGCGGCTTTTTGCATCAGCTGAACATCCAAAGGTGTATGTATCCACCAAGCTTTATTTTTTAAAAGAGCCGGTGGATACGGAGTGTTTAAAATTTGATAAACATATGTTCTTTCTTTTGCGCTGAAACGGGCATGAAAATCATCAGGAACTTTTTGAACCTCGTGAACTGAAATCAAATGCGGGCGAACCAGAGCATTCAATGATTCTCTGATTTTAAAAAGGTTGAGATCTTGTTTTGTTTCAAAATGGGCAACTTGTGCAAGAGCATGAACACCGGTGTCCGTTCGGCCGGATCCAAAAAGAGTTACTTCTTCTCTTAAGGCTGTTTTAAGGGCATTTTCAAGAATTTCTTGGACGGCAAGACCTGATTTTTGTCGTTGCCAACCAACAAAATTTGTGCCGTCATATTCAATGATGAGTTTATACCGCAATGTTTTTTCCTTTTTTAAGTTCAAATCCTTTTAAAAAGTCTTCCGCAGACATTTTCTTTTTCCCCTCGCGTTGTAATTCTGTTAAGCGAAGAGCAGTTCCGCCTCGGCAGGCAATTAAAAGTTTTTCATCCAACACTTCTCCTGCCGGTGCTTTGGAAGATGTTTTCTCAACTGATGCATTAAAGACCTTAATGCGTTCCCCTCGATAAATGAAATGGGCTGCCGGATAGGGGTTAAATGCCTTGATTTTATTCTTGATTTTGTCAGCATCCATAAACCAGTCAATGAAAGCTTCTGATTTTTGAATTTTTTCAGCATAAGTGACGCCTTCTTCCGGTTGTTTCTGTGGTGCCGGATTTTCTTCTAAAGCTTGAATAATAAGTTCGGCTCCTTTTTGTGAAAGAGCATCATGTAATTGTTGGGCGGTTGTTTCTTCTGTTATTGGAACAATGCCTTTTAATAACATATCTCCCGTATCAAGGCCTTCATCCATTTGCATAATTGTGATACCTGTTTCTTTATCGCCGGCCTCAATGGCTCGTTGAATCGGAGCGGCTCCACGCCATCTGGGAAGTAAGGAGGCATGAATGTTGATACATCCTTTTTTCGGAGCGGTCAAAACGGTTTTAGGTAAAATAAGACCATAGGCGCAAACAACGGCAACATCGGCATTTAATTGGGCAAATTCTTCTGCCGCTCCTCCTTTTCGAAGAGAAACAGGTGTGTAAACCGGAATGCCAAAACTTTCTGCTTTTTGTTGAACGGGAGAGGGAATAAGCTTGTGCCCTCGTCCAGATGGTCGGGCCGGTTGAGTATAAACGGCAATGACTTCATGATGTTTGATAAGCGATTCCAAAACGGGTACGGAGAACTCGGGGGTTCCCATAAAAACAACTTTCATAAATGTCCTTTCAAAAATTTATTCTTCTTCAGTTTCTTGAACTAATTGAGCTTGTCTTTTACGTCTTTTTTCCAAATGTTTCAAGAGCATTTTTCTTTTTAAGGGAGAAAGGTGGTCAATAAATAAAATTCCCTCTAAATGATCAAGCTCGTGTTGAATGGCAATAGCTA
This sequence comes from Alphaproteobacteria bacterium, assembly GCA_045592885.1. Taxonomy (GTDB): domain Bacteria; phylum Pseudomonadota; class Alphaproteobacteria; order CAAHEQ01; family UBA3637; genus RGIG4140. Next base: position 4,332 of record JAZNVO010000190.1, on the reverse strand, counting down.
AAAGGCCGGTTGCCGTTCTTTGTTGTTTGATGCCGTTCTCATCTAAATACTCAACGGTTACTTTTTCATGGCGGATCACATCGGCATACTCCCGTGGAATGGAAAGACAGCCTTCATTGTGACAAACCATTTCTTCAGATTTAAAAATAATTTTCGGATTAACCATTTTGATTGGATCCGGCTCTTCCTCTTTTGGGGCACAGTCAATGACAACAACACGTTTTAAAACACCGATCTGATTGCCGGCAAGACCAACGCCATTTGTCTTATACATTGTTTCAAGCATATCGCTTAACAATTTCTTTATTTCAAGGGTTACTTCTTTTACTTCTTCTGCTTTTTTATATAAAACCGGATCCGGTATTTCGATTACATTTAATTTTGTCATTTTCACTTCCTTTTTCTTTTTTTTTATTATACACTGAAATAAATAATTTTGCAAAGGAGTTTTTTTATGATTCGTCTATTCGTTGGTTTGGATTTGCCGGATGAAGTGAAAGAAGAGCTGTATGCTTTAAGGGGGGGATTGCCAGGGGCTGATTGGCATTTGAAAGACAAATTAACTCTGAATTTGAGGTTTATTGGTGATGTTGAGGAACCGGTAGCGGAAGATGTTTTAAAAGAACTTCGATATATTCGTTTTCCTGCTTTTTATATGGCATTTAAAGAAATTCATTATTTTGCAACAAAAAATGTGCCTCATCATATCTGGACAGGAGTAACAGAGCCAAAAATTATTGGCGAATTGCAACAAAAAATTGATTTAGCCGTTAAAAAAGCCGGCGGTGGAGAGGCTGATCGTTTTAAATTTGTTCCTCATGTTAGTTTGGCTCGGTTAAGAGGAACAACGGTTGACGAGGTTTTTAAATATATTGCTTTTAATAATCTTTTTCATTCAAAAGAATTTTTGGTTGATTCTTTTTCACTTTTTGCAAGCAGAGCCCGTGAATGCGGGGAAGGAAAATATTATACAGTTGAAGAGACGTATCCGTTGGCTTTAGTTTAATTTTCAATTGTTTTTAATGAAATGGAAAACGGAGCGCTTGATTCACGACAGCCGGAAGAGCTGTTGCTTGATAATTTGACGGCGACACAGTGTTCTTTTGTTGTGAATTTTAGCTGTGTATGAACGGTATACTTATTTGTGGCAGAGTCAAGTGATATACGTTTAAAATGAATGCCTTTGTCATAAATAAAACTCGGGAAATTTCCAATATTGGCATTTTCAAACAGCGGAATGCCGGGGGTATTCTGTGTGCAGTTTTCCACTGAAGCGAGAGCTGTTTGGTGTCCTTCAAAGATTGAATTGCATCTTTCAAAAACAATCAGAGCAAACTTATTTGTCAGATCAATGGTTCTTGCTGCCTGATATTTGTAAGTGGCGAGTTTATATCCGGTAATGCCACCGACAGACAGAACGCCGATAATAGCTAATGCAGCTAATATTTCAACTAATGATCGGCCAGATTCATTTTTCATAATTTTTTCTCCCGCAAATAAATAATTATTTTACTTATAATTTATTTTTTTATAAAAAACAATTGTTTTAAAAAAAATAATTTGAATTTATATTTTTTTTAGTTGCAAATTTTGAAAAAAAACGATATTTTTATATAGGAAGACGGATGGACGTTTAAATAGAAACAGCGGGTCAGGTTCGGAAGAAAGCAGCCCATTTTTGTTTGGCGGGTTGTTCGTCTTCTTTTTTTTATTTGTTTCTTTCCTTATTGTGTCTTGCACTTTTTTAAAAGATTTTGTATAATAAAGCAATTTTAATTTAAGTGTTTAGTAAGGAAGAAAAATGAATTTAAATCAAATTATCAATCAAAAAGTTCAATCGGCATTTTTAAAAGCAGGGTTTGACGAAGCCCAATTGTTGGTGCGACTTTCCGATCGTCCTGATATCAGTGATTATCAATCAAATGGTGCATTGCCACTTGCCAAACAGCTTAAAACAAATCCGCGTGGAGTTGCCGAATCAATCGCCTCTCATTTAAAAGAGGATTCTTTTTTTGAAAAAGTAACGGTTGATGGACCGGGATTTATTAATATGACCATTTCAAATGAGGCCTTGTCTCAAATTGCTTATGATATTTTATCGCAAGAAAAAGCTGGGTATGAACGGGTAACACCTGTTAAAAAAGTTGTTCTTGATTATGGTGGACCAAATGTTGCTAAAGCGTTGCATGTCGGTCATTTAAGACCTGCAATTATTGGGGAAGCCGTGAAGAGATTGCATGCTTTTGCTGGTGATGATGTTATCGGTGATGTTCATTTGGGTGATTGGGGATTGCCGATGGGTCTTTTGATGGCAGAACTTTATGAACGGGATCCGAATTTGGTTTATTTTGATCAATCTTATGAAGGGGAATATCCTTCCGAAACACCTTTTACCGGAAAAGATTTGGAAGTGATGTATCCGATTGCTTCCAAAAAGTCAAAAGAAGACGCTGAGTATATGTTGCGGGCAAAAGATTTTACCCGTCGGTTGCAAAATAAAGAAAAAGGGTTGTTGGCTTTATTGAATGGTTTTGTGAACCTTTCTGTTGCTGACATCAAAAAAATGTATGATGAATTGGGCGTTTCATTTGAATTATGGCGTGGTGAAAAAGATGTTCATGACCGATTACTTCAAATGATCGACCGATTAAGAGAAAGTGGCGTTATGTATAAGGATAACGGTGCTGAAATTATTGAGGCCGGCGTTTCAAAAAGCGGTAATGATCTTCCGCCTGTTATTATGATTAATTCCGAAGGGGCTGTGATGTATGCGGCCACAGATTTGGCAACAATTGAAGAACGGGTAGAAGAATTTTCCGCTGATGAAATTTTATATGTTGTTGATGCACGTCAAGCTCTTCATTTTGAACAGGTTTTTAATGTGGCTGAAAAAATCGGATTGCTTCAAAATACCAAAGTAGAACATTTGGGTTTTGGAACAATTAATGGGAAAGATAATAAGCCTTTCAAAACACGTGACGGTGGCGTGATGACATTGAGAATGTTGATTGATACGGCTACGAAAGCTGCATTGGATAAAATGAACAGCGGTGAAATGGGACGTGATTTAACTGAAACGGAAAAAGATGAAATTTCACGGATTGTTGGTGTTTCGGCATTGAAGTTTGCTGATTTGATGAACGAACGGATGAAAAATTATATCTTTGATGAAGATAAATTGACAAGCACGGAAGGGAAAACCGGCCCATATTTATTATATGCTATGGTTCGGATGAAATCGCTTCTTTTAAAATCCGGTGAATCATTAACCATAACGCCTGATGATGTGCCGATTGTCAAAGCTCCGGCAGAGAGAAAACTTTTGTTACGTTTATATGCTATGCCGGATAGTGTTCAAACGGCATATGACAATAATGCACCGCATGTGATTTGCGATTATTTATTCAAATTGGCACAGGATTTTAATCTTTTTTATCATGATTGTCCGATTAAAGACGCAACAGATGAAGATAAAAAATCTCGTTTGGCACTCACAAAATATGCCTTAACCGTTGCTCTTAAAATGGCGGATGTGTTGGGATTAAAAGTGCCGGACAAAATGTAATGTATAAGGGGGAAAAATGAAAAACATTTTCTTGTGTTTGTTGTTTTTGGGGTTGCTTGCTTTGGTTGGTTGTGGTCGGGTGTCAAAACCGACACCACCACCGGATTCATTTTATCCGCATGCTTATATCGTAACTGAAAATTAAAAAAAGGGGGAAATATGAAAAAAATAAACGAATCCGGACGGTCTATGATTGAAATGTTGGCTGTTTTGGTTATTTTTGTTATATTGTCATTACTCGGTATTGTCGGATTTGATTTTATGAAAGATCGACAACACGCTAATGAAGTTATGAAAGTTGCGATTAATGTTTATAATATCGGGCGAACAAAAGGGCATAACACAACAACAGAATATGAGCGGATGGAAGTTCCAAAAGGGATTTTACGAATGGATGTAAATGTCGCAAGAAGAATTGTGACGATGTATTATGATGAAAAAGTGATTACTCCTGGTCTTATTAATTCAATCAGAAATTTATATAACTATGATGTAACGGAAACAACAGTTGATAATATTGTTGGAGGTGAAAAAACAACTTATAATATTTTGTTGGTTCAATTTTAAGTTTTTGGTTTGCCATAAAAAATACGCATAAAATTTTATGCGTATTTTTTTATAATCAATCACTTATTTGATGAAATTAATGTTGCAAAAAAATGGATCGTATAATTTCCTATACCATAGATAATAAAATTTTGCAAGTAAATGATACAGATTCGCTAATTTGTAATATAACATCAAGGCAATTAAAATATATTTTTATT
>JAZNVO010000189.1:0-2330 GCA_045592885.1 Alphaproteobacteria bacterium | reverse complement strand
GGTAAATTCGGTAATTTAGAAGCTTAAAATCCTTTAGAATATTTTTATCGTTTTAGATATCCCGTTCATATATATGCACTTTTAGCGCAATAGATAAAGAAAAAAATTATCGCCGTGCAGAACACGATATAAGATGATTTTTTTGCTTTAGATATGCGTTAAAAATCTGTATAAAAGGGCGTCACGAAAAGTGCCATCCTCCATCTTATAATAATTTTTGCGCACACCTGTTTTTATAAAACCCATTTTTTCATATAAGGAAATAGCCGGCTGATTTTCGATATTAACTTCCAAAAAAATTTTGGTAACATTATTTTCTTTGGCATAAGAAATCAAGTGTTCCAACAAAGCTTTTGCCTTGCCCTGCCCTCTGGCACTTGGATGCGTTAAAATGGTTAAAATTTCAATTTCATCCAACACATGAGAAATCATTAACAAAGAGCCTTCATCCATCCACCCTTTTGTTGTATTTAAAGAAAACAAGTTTAAAAATTCTTGCTCACTCCACGATTTTTCAAAAGCTGTTTTGTGCAAGATAGAGGCAGCTTTTGCATGAAGTTGACTCATTTCACACAGTGACATCAGCATCCCTTAAATAACAAGGTTCGGCCGGCAAATTATTTTCTCCACGAGATAAAGCAATTTTTGCAACTTGTTCCGAAAGAGAAAAATCATTTTTGCGAACTTTAAATCCTTCTGTTTCAAAAACATCCGGCACATCAGAAGCAATCAATTTCGGGTTCAATATTTTAATTTCTTCCATTGTCATGATGCGAGGCGAAAAAACTTCATTTAAATCTTTATCAAATCCGGCAACGTAAAAATCGCCACGTTTTGTGTCAAGCGCAACCAAAACATCTTCCCCTGCCCCATAAGCATAAGCTTCTAAAGAAGAAACCCCATAAACCGGAACCTCAAGCGCCAACGCAAACCCTCTTGCCGTTGCCAAAGCCACACGAACACCTGTAAAGGATCCAGGCCCCACCCCAACAGCAACAGCGGATAAATCTTTAATTTCACGATTTGCTTTAAAAAACAAATTTTGAATTTCTGGTATCAACCGTTCTGCCTGACCTCTTATCATGGTTTCATCAAATTTTGCCAATACATTATCCCCCTCTAAAAGAGCCAAGGAGAGTGTTGTCGAAGCGGTATCTAAAGATAATAAAAGCATATTTTCTCCACCAAAAATTAATTTTTCCTTATTTTACAAAAAAAACGCAAAAAAATCAAGTTGAATATACTTATCTTCACTCATCATTTGAAAAATCAACAACGGGCGTTTTTTTTATCAGCTTTTCATCAATGGTTTTATATTTTTTGGGGCGTTTTTTCTTAAATTTAACAACCCGTTTATCATTAAAACAAATTGATTCACCTTTTGGTTCTTTCGGCCAAGTGGAAGCAACTTTATCTAACCAACTCAAAAACCGCATTATAAGTTTATTAAACGGATAAAGAACAAGGGATATTGGCACAAACGACCAAAGTTTTACCCAAATAATTGCATGAGGAACACCGCTCAAAAAAACAATTCCCATAATTTTAGCTAACCCAATCACCAAGGCTCCATAACAAAAACCAATGGGGGTATTTTTTGTAAACTGATGTTCAAGGATAGATGGCAAGCCAATAAAATGTAACCCCGTCAACATCAAAATCCAAATTTTAAATTTTTGAATATCTAACAAAAGTTGATTAAGATAAGCAATGACATCCATATCATTAAATGAAGTATCACCTGTAAATAAAGCAGCCCCTGAAAGCACAAAAAACGGCGAAAAAAACATTTGATAAAAGGCACAAAAACCAACAATCTGAAAAAAAACGAACAATCATATGTGGATTTGGATTATAGGCTTTTGGACCTGAAAAAAAAGCATATGCCGCCAACCAAAGAGAACATGAACCATAAATAAACATACTCGTTGCCAAAACGGTATAACAATCATTAATTGACCACTTCTCGAGAAATGATACAAATAACAATACACCAAAAATAAGATAGGCTAAACCATTATATATCTTTTTTAAAAATTCATTTTGAGACAACATGCAACATAAAGACCTTTTTTATATTCTATTTAAACAAAAACCATTTTTTCATTAACTATTATCCATTTTTATTTATAAAAAACAATAACTTTTAAAAAAATAAAAAAAAATATTCATTTTTATAAAAAAAAGTCTTGCATTTATTTTTTTTATCGTGTATAAACAATCACACAGCGCCGATTTAGCTCAGTTGGTAGAGCAGTTGATTTGTAATCATCAGGTCGTCTGTTCGAGTCAGACAATCGGCACCATTAAAAAATCCACCCTTTGGGGTG
>JAZNVO010000188.1:0-1813 GCA_045592885.1 Alphaproteobacteria bacterium | reverse complement strand
TTAAGGCAAATGACAATACGCCGAAATGTTGGGCGGAATTGCAACCGAAGATGAACGAAAAGCCTTTCGTTCTGATGAGTTGTTAGTTGGAATTGTGAAAGGAGAGGCAATCGCCCATAGGTGCCGCGTAAAACCTTTTTTGCACATAGATTGGTCACGCACCCCGCCGGTCGGTGAATAAGGTTCTGCCAAATAAGCCGAGCCGTTTGTGATAATACGGTTTTCTAACGTCCGCCCACCTCACTTTTAAAGGTGGGTTTTGTTATGGTGTAAAATTTTTAAGGGGGCGGAAATGAAAAAACTCATTCTTTTATCAGCAATTCTTTTATCCGGTTGTTGCACTCAAATGAATTATGCTAAAAAACTTTCAAGTTTTATTGGTCAACCGGAAATTAACCTGATCGCAACTTTGGGGCATCCTGTTTCAATGTATCCCATGGGTGCTTATAAATCACTTGAATATCATGACCAATCTAAATTTTGTTTAACAAACAATCAATGTGAATTAAGATGGTGCACCACTCAATTTTTTGTTAAAAACGGCATTGTTGAAAATTTTACTTTTAAAGGAAATTATTGTTGCTCTTTTGATTATTAAATCAACAACTAATGACTCTCCTTGTTCCCAAACTTCCAATTCCACCCCCACCGTCTTTCTATAATTTTCCTCTCTTTGATCGGGTTTAAATGCAAAATTGACGTGATTTTCAGGGTTAAAAGGGCGAAAAAACCCTAAAAAACGGATCAAAAACCGGTTTAAACCCCAAGAAAGAAGAGAAGATACACTTACCCATAGATGCCCTTTAGAACGCCGACTCTTAACTTAACAATGATTAGGCACCACCGCCCCTGTGAAGCCATTGTTTGGATGTCACAGCTCTCTGAAATATAAGCCTTGGACACCATAATGCTGTGTGATGAAGTTTATCCGGAGGGGATTGTTTGGGTATAAAAATAAAAACAGTGACCGACATGTGCGAACTTGAAGTGCAAAGCGAAAGGGCACACGAGAGTTCAAAAAAACAACCCCGGAATGCCTCTTTTCACAACTTTTTCACTCACAGCCGGTCGGGCTATTCCAACACATCCGAATTAAAACAATCCTCCCAAAATTTCGTTTTTATTCTCATTTTCCTTGGCTTTTTTCTTGAAGTCGGCATAAATCTCTTCACCTTGTTTGCGTTCATTGGCGTCAATTTCCGCTTCAATCATATTGATTGCATTTTGAATGGTCAAATTGAGCGTGTCTTTTGAATTATCTTGCGCCAATTTTAACCAGGCATAACATTGACTTGGCCGTGGCGCATCAACGCCTTTTCCTTCGCAATAACATTTGGCCAACTGATATTGAGCATACGGATCCCCCTCTTCCGACCCTTTGCGATACCATTCAACAGCGGCCACATCATTTTGGAATCGGCTACGAAGCAAGTCTGCATAATAAGCATAAGCTGCCGTTTCCCCTTTTCTGACCGCTGCATTAATTTTCTTTTCAATCAAGGACATATCTTTTGAAATACTGGCCTCAACAATCATATCTTGTGACACACCATATTTTCGCCCATCTGTCAACAAAACTTCCCCTTGAGCCAACATCGCTTGAATGGATTCCGGATCATTAAAGCCGTTAATAATCGGTGTCGGAATCAACAATAAATCATTTTTCGGAACGGATTTTTCCGCCGGAACCGGACGCCATTCACGGGCTTTTCGTTGCATTTGCATCACAACTTCTTTCTTCTTAATATTATTCACCAACTCATCGCGTTTTTTCATCGCTTCACGGCCGATTTCATCTTCAGCATTATAAGCC
>JAZNVO010000187.1:0-7172 GCA_045592885.1 Alphaproteobacteria bacterium | reverse complement strand
TGCTTCATTCTCTTCCTCTTCAGCAAAAGACAATGGATTATAGGAATAATCATCCAAATCTGAAGAAAAGGCCAACCGTTCACTTGCTCTGGCAGAAATCATTTCTTTTAAAAGTTGCGCTGTTTTTGTTTCTTCTTCATCAAGAAGTTCCCCATCGGACAACATATCTTGCACCAAATCCAGTGCCGTCAATCCATCAACCCGTTCACCCAGCACGTCAACTTCCGGAAAGTCCAACAACAATTTGGCCATATTTAATTGTTTTTGCTCCAAAGCCATCATCAAAAGTGTTGTTCCTTGATAATCTCTGATGGTCAAATCAACCCCTTGATCCACCAAATACGTGAACAAATTTTCATATCCTTGTTTCACCGCCTCAACCGTAAGAGCATTTCCGTCTGCATCCGTTTCATTCACAGAGGCCCCATAAGAAAGCAATAAATCCACCAAAGCCACATCTTCTCTTCCCGTTGCATAAAGAAGAGGCGTTTGACCATAGGTATCTCTGGAATAAACGCTAGCACCGGCCTGTAAAAGATAGGCTACCGTTTCAAACGGAACATTCACATTATAAACCGCACACATCAACGGCGTTACCCGATCTGAACTCACATAATTGACATGAGCCCCGCCCTCCACCAAAAGCTCAATGATTTTTGGTGAAATTGTTTCATTTGAAAGGGCAATATTTAAAAGCGTATCCCCCGTTTCATTGCGCGTATCAGGATCAGCACCCTGATCTAACAAAGACAAAACCTCTGTTTCGTTTTGTTCCGCTACGGCACGCAAAAGCGACTGATTTAACACATTTTTTTGAGAATCAGATATGGTTGCCATTTTGTCCCCCTATTGGCATTTTCATATGAATATTTTATTTGTAACATAAAGATTTTTTTATTTCAAGCGCTTTTTTTATCCGATTCAAAAAGTTATTTTTTTATCCGATTCAAACCTTGTTCATATAAGAAACAACCCTCTTTGCGCCTCAACAAATCTCCTTATATTTTCACCCTTCTTCATTCTCAACCGACACCCCCCCTCTTAACAGCACAAAAAAAGCAGGTAATCACCTGCTTTTTTTTGATTAAAAGAGTTAATTTTCATTTGGGTTATTAACAACTCCAACAAACAACCCTTCATCTAACATAAAAATAAACGGTCTATCGGCTTTGAAGATGAAGTACGGCTCCGTTCGCTTTAATGTATTGTTAAGTAAGCCTATTTCCATTACCCCAACTGTTGCAGCTGCAGCTTCTGTCCCTTCCTCATCAACTGAAATTATACTTTTATGCACGATAGTTGAAAGTGTTCCTGGTGTTTTTGAACCTAAAAAAGCACCATTTTTAAAAATTCTTTCCAATCCCATATTTTTAAGCACCTCTATCATATCATCTGGTTGATATTCCACCTTAAACCTTGGCAGATAAATTTTAACAGGCATCCTTTCAATAAAATTTAAATAAAAATCCTGAATGCTCAATTTTGAAATAAAATCATTCCAACTAACATGTTCTTTTGGCAAAATAAAAATCATTGAATGTTTTGAGGGGGTTAGATATCTACCATCTTTTAACGGACCTAAATATGGCAAACGAATGGCTTGCATCATTTCATCTTCATAGTAATCAATCCGTTTTTTATCATACATCATATCCACTTCAACAGGGCCATTTTGTGTATTAAAAGGCATCTTTCGTGTGAGATATGTATCAAATTTATTCATCCAATTGGCTTTAAAATAAATTGTATTAATAAGAAACAATTCTAAAGGGGATATCTTTTTGTTTTGCAACAAATTTTTAATCTTACCTTTTGTCTTTTCTTCTATCCACTCATTAATAACTCTTGTATTTTTAGGCAATGGTTTAGCTTCAGCATTTAAATATTTTTTCACATCTTCTGTGAATTCTCTTAAAAAACTATTCCCCCAAATGCTATTGGTGATTTTCACTTGCTCATCTGACATCATATCTTTTGATAACCGAATGCGAAAAGAAGCCTTGTCAAGAGGTAAAAGTGTTGGCTTTAAAGTGTTTTGAGCATCTTCTTCCCCTATTCTATGATTTTGAATTTGAATCACCATTCCATCAGTAGAATAGTACATAGCATTTTTTAACTCATACCCATTCAAGCCGTGCCCAAACAAAGCCAATGCTTGATAGAGTGAAACTGGCGAAATCACAAAATTTTTATCTTTTGATTTTTCTAGCTCTTGTTTTAGCCACTTCATTTGAAAATGTAAAATATCTGGCGTTTCAGGCGTAAAGAGATTTTTTTCAGCATTTTGAATAGCTTGTTCTTCTAAAGTTAAAGAAGAGGCATCTCCTTTTTGTTGATTGTTTGCTTGCCCTATTAATGAAAAACCAATAACTGAAAACAAAATAGCGCTACAGAATAAATATTTTTTCATTTACAAATTCTCCTTTTATAATCTTAAAGGGTAGCACACAAATTTTCAAATGTCAATAAGGTTAAAACTTCAATAAAATTAATAACTTCTAATAAAAAAAAGTCCCCCAAAAATCTAGTTTTGCACCAATAACCAGGCATTTAAAAAAAATCTATATCCACACCCTTTATAAAAAAAAGACACCGCTAGAAAAATATCGAAAGTACAACTAATGACGATGCTAACCTTTATCCACATAAAAAAACACACCGATAGAAAAATCAAATCGGTGTGTTTTAAACTCTTGAACGGTTTTAATTATTCAGCGTCTACAACAGAAACATAAACTCTGTCTTTGAATGAATGTTTAAATTGGACGATACCGTCTGCTGTTGCAAACAATGTATGATCTTTACCAATACCAACATTGTCACCCGGACGATAAACCGTTCCACGTTGACGAACAATGATGTTACCGGCAATAACGGATTGACCGCCGGATTTTTTCAAACCCAAACGTCTACCTTCGGAATCACGACCGTTTCTGGTACTACCGCCTGCTTTCTTATGTGCCATTTGTTTTCTCCTTTATCTCTTAAGCTTTAACGTCTGTAATTTTAACGACTGTTAAATCTTGTTTGTGACCTTTTTTACGTCTGTATCCATGACGACGGATTTTTTTGAAAATAATCACTTTTTCGCCACGTGTTTGTTTGACGATTTCACCGCTGACTGTTGCCCCTTCAACAAAAGGAGTTCCGACTTTATCACCGGCCATTAAGACTTCGTTAAATGAAACGGCTGTTCCGGCTTCGCCTGCCAATTTTTCAACAACGATAACAGAATCTTTTGCAACTTTATATTGTTTTCCGCCTGTTTTAATTACTGCAAACATTTTTTTATCCCTTTACTTATACAAAATAGGACTGATTTTATACACTCTTTTTATAATTTTGTCAAGAACAAAATTAAATGAAGAGGCATTTTCACATCCCACAACGGACAAGTTCCCCTATCCGCAACCAAAAAACGGGCCAAAAACCCGACATTTTGAAAGATTATATTCTTTTATTTAAAAAAAAGCAAGCAAAAAAATCAAAAATATTTTTATTTTTCATCTCTTTTTTTTAAAAAGGCTTTAAACAAGGGATTTACTCCTCTTTTTGACGCACCCTTTTATAAGTGGACAGAGCATTTTTGCCTATCAGCATTTTTAAAATCATTTTCCCTTGATTTAAATTCGGTACAAAACACCTGCAATCCGAATGCGTTTTATAAAAACAGTTGCAATGAACAAGCTCATTCAAGCTTTCAAATTCAATCCATTTTAAATTCGGATTCATATAAAAAGCATTCAACCCAATTGTTTGAAGCCCGTTCATCAACAAAACAGATAAATTTTCATTTAAAGAAATGGCACCGGCGCCAACTGTTTGAACCTCCTCTAACACCAACAATTTCAAATTGTTATTTGAACACAAGGCTTTTGTTCCCACCGTTTTTAAAGAAAGAAAACAAACATCTGCCAAATTCGGATTTTCACTGACACTGCACGAACCTATTTTTTCTAAAAGCGGTGCCATAATTTTTTTCAATGAGTTATTTTTGCTCATCACCCGCGTGCCGATTTTTTTGAGCTTATAAAATGAAAAATCTTCTATTTTATCCAAAAACAACAAAGAATTACTTTGAATTTCTTTCACATTTTTCATCAATAATGTTATAAGCGCCGGCAACGAAACAAGGGCACCTTTTCCAACTTTTTGAACCAAAGAAAGATCAAGTACCTCTAAAAGAGGTAAATCACGAATAGCGCGAGAAGGCACAAACAAAGCTTTTTTCAAACCCAAACACCTCAACTTTGGACAAGAAGAAAAACTTCCCGGCGCAAAAGATTTTAAGTTATTCAAATAAACTTCTTCAATCCATGGATGATGCACAAAAAGGGGCCGTTCAATTAATAACGGCATTTTTAAATCAGCATAAACAACATGTGAATTTTTCACTTTTAAAATCAAGTTGTTATCCGCAAAAACAAGATGTTTTCCCTCTTCTTTTTTTATGGATAATTTTTTGCCTTCTATTTCTTTTTTAACCAGCGTTAAAAACACATCTTCGGGAAAAGCCTCTTCATCCGCTTCATGAGGGCAAATGAGCTTGTTTTCTTTAAAATCAAGAATAAAATTATCAGCAAGCAACTGATAATCCTTTTGAATTTCAACAAGTTGACCATCCTTCAAATAAAATCCGTCCCCATAAAAAACATTCCCTGTTTCAAAGTGATATTTTAAAAGACGATTTTGAAGAAAAATAAATCCATCCGGCACCTCAACATCACTTATTTGAAAATCAACACCCAAAAATTCTTTAATCGCCGAACTTAACCCCGGCATAATATAATCCGGATTGGAATAAAAAGTGTTGTCCGGATTTTTAACCGCATGATTATACCGGTTTGTAATTTTGATAAATCCACCGGTTTTCAAAATTTGAATTGACATCACGGAAGATCCGTATTCATCTTCCCTGACCGGCGTTAAAAAATCTTCACGGTTCAACTTTTCGGCCCCATTTTTGATAAAATAGAGTATATAATAACGTTGAAATCTTGTTTCATCTTTAAAAGTGCAAAGTGCCTCTTCTTTTTTGAAAAACGGACGAACAAGATTTTGCTTTTTCAAATCATCTGCCACAATAACCTGATATCCCTTTTGATGCGCAAGAAAAAACAAATCTCCACATGCCTGTTTTGCTGGTTCCATATTTTTGATTTTCAGCGCTTCTAAAAAGAAAAGGATCGGTTCTGCCTGCCTTCCCGCATATTTCAAAAGAAAAACAATCTCCGGCAATTCAAAAAGAGAATTATCATACTCTCTTATAGATTTTGCAAAAGCCTCTCCGTTTTGTTTTTTAATCAAGTCATAAACTGAACGCATACGCTTTTTTTAACCCCTTTGATATTGAAAAGAGGCCTCATAAAATGAAACAGGCAAAGCCACGCACTCATCTTTAACCTTTTTTTCTAAATTCGGAGCAACCAATCGAAAGGAGGCCGGTAATTTATTCAAAAAGTCATCATTGATCACCTTTACAATGGGAGCATACAAAAGATGAAAATTCTTTTTCTCTTCCACCGAAAAACCATCCAATCGATAAACTTTATTTAAATAAAGCTCTTCCAACAACGGGCACTTTTGAAGACAAAGCGTTGGAAACGTAATCAATTTTGAAAACCAAGCTCTTTTTAAACAAGGATTATTTTGAATCAAATTACGTCCTTCGATATATTGAAGATTTTGAAAATCAAGTTCTTCAATCAAATCCAAATTTGAAAACGAATATTCACATAAATTTCTCAAATTTTCAACCCGAACGCGTGTTAAAAACGGATTGTTGGAACAAAAACTGCGCCCGGCATAAACAAGATTTGGAAAATTTAACTCTTCATATCCGCTGTTTGAAAAACAATCCCCACTCGCCGCTTTATAAAGCTTTTCAAATGAAGCCTTTTTATAATTTTTGTTATGGGAAAACGAATTTCTGCCAACACTTAAAAGCTCCGGCGCATACACATATTCCAAAGACTCACAATGGGATAAATTTCTTCCCTTTAACTCAAGCATATTTTTCAAATAAACCCGTCTTAACTTCGGACACTCAATTAAATTATTTTCACCCAAAACCGTCATACTTTCAGCCGAAAACACCTCCACATCAGGCATATCCAAAAAAACATAGTTCTCGTTAAATTCAGGCACATACCATTTAAAATAAATTTCGGTTAACTTATTGTTTTTAAAAACCAAAAACTCTTTTTCATTTGACAAAACATAAAAAGAATCCCCCTCTTCTTTAACGGACACATTTTTGGCCACCCGATTTAAAACATCAATCGTTTTTTCCCTGAAATACCCTCTGTTTATGAACTTTTTACTGTTTAAATCAAAGGCAAGCGAGTCAAAAAATTTGACTCCTTTTTCTTCAAGCGTTTTTGCTTTGATTTGACATCTGGTATCCGCACAAAATGAAAAATCGAAATTTTTCAATGCTTCAAAATCAACCTCTTTTAAATTCGGGCATTCTCTGAACCCTTCTTTTAAACAAACCGTTACAAAAGGCGCTCTCACTTTTTCAATCCACCGGTGACGATTCAAAAAGAACTCCGGCAATTTTTGCGTTTCATAAAGCGTCAATTCTTTTAAACAACCGTTTTTCACTTTCAAAATCTCACCATTTGAAGAAACCAGAGATTGCACTCCTTTGATATTTGTCACTTGAAGTGTTTTTGAAAAAATCTCTTGTTCCAAAACTTTTTTCAACGGATTATTTGACTCGCTTGGATTCAAAATTTCTTTATTTTTCAAATCAATAATAAATTCATCCACTTGCAATTGGCTATTTTTGTCAACAAGATGAATGTGACCGTCTTTCAAATAAAATCCTTCGCCGATATATGTGTTGTTTTCTTCTTTGTAATATCTCAAAATTTGATTTTTGAATAAAAAATACCCCTCCGGTAACAAAACAGCTTTGTCGGATGAAAAATCAACGTCAAAATATTTTTTAAGCGCACCGGACAGGCCTTGAATAATTTCATCCGGATTGGAATAAAACGTGTTATCCGGATGCTCCACCGAATGATTATATCGATTGGTGATTTTGATAAAGCCCCCAACTTTCAAGATTTGAATTGAAATCACGCTGGTTCCATAAGCATCTTCGCGTCTGGGCTTTGGGAAATCACTTCTTTTAATCTCCTCAACATTTTTTTTCACCGCATGGA
>JAZNVO010000186.1:0-2972 GCA_045592885.1 Alphaproteobacteria bacterium | reverse complement strand
AATATTTTTTACAAAATATTTTCATTTATTTTCTTTTGTCAATTTATTTATAAAAAAGTGTTGACATTTATTTAAAAATGCGCTATAATGCAGACATCATCAAGAGGTGATGATCAAGGTGTTTGAGTTATTTTTTAGTCTCCCTATTTTTGTGAAACCAAACACCATTGGGAAAGAGTGAACCTGTCCCCCCCCTTTTTTCATTGTTCCTCTTTCCGCTAGGGGCCCGCTACGGGCCCCTTTTCTTTTATCATCAAATAAAAAACAGTTTTCATAAAAAGATGATCTCAAACAAAAGTGAAGCCGTTATAAAAAGCAACTTACATAACAACATATTAAAAAATTACTTAATACGAATCAAATTCTTTCCATTCTTTCGAAGCCAATTTGATGCCTTTGCACGTTCAACAGGCATCAAAGCAACCGTCTTCCAAAAAGCATCCGAATGGTTCATTTCTTTTAAATGCGCCACCTCATGCGCAATCAAATAATCAATTACAAAAAGCGGAGCAAAGGCTAATTTATAACAAAAATTAAGATTATTTTTTGTTGAACAACTCCCCCATCTAGAGGTTGTATCTTTCAGCGAAATGCGATTAATTTTTCTATTAATCAACAAAGAAAAAGAATGGGCTTTGTCATCGATATATTTTAACAACTCTTTTTTCGCAAAATTCACAATTCGTCGATGCAAAAATGATTTTTCACCCCCAACAAAAAGAACACCATCTTTAATTTCAACCCCTGTTTTTTTCGTTTCATCATATTTTATTTGATATACAATTCCTAAAATTGAGACCTCATTCCCATCTTTAAAAAGAAAAGGCGCTTGTCGGATTCGATTTTTTTTCACCCAATCCAAATGCTCTTTTAAAAATAAAAGCGCTTTTTTTTCATTGCAAAAATACGGCATAGAAAGATGCACTTCACCGGTTTTTAAAAAACTTAACCGAAGTGTTTTTTGTCCTTTTCGTTTTGTTAAAACAACCGTTTGATCAAATACATTTATTTTTTTCATTTGCAAAATCAAATTTCTTTTCTTATACTTTTACCAATATGAGCTATTTTTAAAATAAATGAAAGGGTAAAATTATGGATTCAAGAAAATTTAAAAATATCATTCTTTGGCTTGCCACCCATGTCACCGAATTTTTGATTGTAGCTTGGTTCTTTTTGGGCTCAAGTCCTATTGAAACATATCATAAAGCAGTACACCAACTTACCAGCTATAAATATATGGTTGCCAATCAATTTCACCTATTTTTCGATGCTTCTTCCAGATTGGGCGATAAAGCAAATAAATACGGTCTGAATGAAGCCAAAAACGTTCGCGAAGGCCGCCGAGATAACTATCAACATGAACATATGAAAATGATTGATGATGAAATTAACAAAAATTTGAATCGTTAAATTTGAGCATTTATTAAGAAAACAGGCTTACCTTCTCGGCAAGCCCGTTTTTTTTATCAAAATCAATGTTATCCTCTTGCAAGAAAAGGATATTTGTGTTAAAAGAAGTCATTATTTTTTTTCAAAGGATTGAATTATTATGACAAACACTTTAGACAAAACAAAATTTATCGAAGTTGAATCCGCTATCAGCCTGTCAGAAAAGCAATTAGAAACATTAAAATCCAGATTGTCAGAGATTTTAAAAACAGACAAATTTATTTTGCAAGTCAAGGTAAATCCAACCCTTTTGGGTGGTTTAAGACTGAACGTTGATTCTTTGTTAATTGATGCTTCGGTTAAAGGCGAGCTTTCTTCTTTTCAACAAGAAATAGAAAAACGCGTTTCAAGAGCCATTGATGTGACAAAAATTGCGGAAGTTTTTTCCGATACGGTCACAACCTTCGAAACAAAAAAAGAAATCAAAGAAGTCGGTAAAGTTATTTCTGTTTCGGACGGTGTTGCCCGTGTCGAAGGATTAAAATCCATTGCTTCCGGTGAACGGGTTGAATTTGAATCCGGCCAATTCGGGATGGCTTTAAACCTCAATCCGGATGTAGTAGACATCGTGATTTTTAACGATGCTCAAAATATCAAAGAAGGAGTTACTGTTTCAAGAACAAATCAAATGAACAGTGTTCCGGTCGGCATGGAATTGTTAGGGCGTGTTCTCAATCCGCTTGGAAAAGCCATTGACGGCAAAAAAGATTTTGAAAATCTGCCTCATCATCCGGTGATGGCTCCGGCACCTGGAATTATTGCAAGAAGCTCTGTGAACAAACCGATTCAAACAGGGATTAAAGGAATTGACGCTCTTGTTCCGATCGGAAGAGGCCAACGTGAACTTATCATTGGCGATCGCCAAACGGGAAAAACAGCCATTATTTTGGACACAATTTTAAGTCAAAAAGAAAAGAATGCCGTTTTACCGGACAATGAAAAATTGTTCTGTATTTACGTAGCGATTGGCCAAAAACAATCCACCGTTCGTGATATTATGCGCATTTTGGAAGAAAATGGAGCAATGGATTATACCGTCATTGTATCAGCCACAGCATCAGACAGCGCCGCCATGCAATATTTAGCCCCTTATGCCGGTTGCACCATTGGTGAATATTTCAGAGATAATTCTATGAACGCCATTGTATTTTATGATGACTTATCAAAACACGCTGTGGCCTATCGTGAAATGAGTTTGCTTTTGAAACGTCCGACAGGTCGTGAAGCTTATCCAGGAGATGTGTTTTATCTACACTCACGTTTACTTGAGCGAGCCGCTCAACTCAGCAAAGAACACGGAGGCGGATCATTAACCGCTCTACCCGTAATTGAAACACAAGAAGGGGACGTTTCTGCTTATATTCCGACAAACGTCATTTCAATTACAGACGGTCAAATCTTTTTGGAAACAAATCTCTTTTTACAAGGGGTTCGTCCGGCTATTAACGTCGGATTATCTGTCAGCCGTGTGGGATCTGCCGCTCAAAGCAAAGCGATGAAAAAACTCGCCGGTTCTTTGAAAC
>JAZNVO010000185.1:0-1525 GCA_045592885.1 Alphaproteobacteria bacterium | reverse complement strand
CGGGATGATGTGATTGTCAAACCGCTTCCTGTCTTTGAAAATGTTAAAAAAGGCGAGGAAGAATATTCAATGAAATATGCTTACAGAAAAGAAGCAGCTCTTTGTGATGATAAACTGGGTGGATTAGAAGGGCAAAGAGTATTCTTTTTCGATTTAGATTCTTTAATTGTCGGAAATTTGGATGAATTTTTTGAATATCCGAAAGAAGAAAAATTTTATATCATTGATGATTGGCATACAAATGGTCATCATGTCGGACAAGCCAGCTGTTATTCATGGGTTGTGGGAACACTTGGGTTTGTTAAAAAATATTTTGAAGATCACCCAAAAGAAGTGGTGGATAAATTTTTTACGGCTTCTCAAGAATATCTTTCTTCAAAAGTTATTGAAAAATGGGGAAAATTGAATTTTTGGCCGGATAATTGGTTTAAAAGTTTCAGGTTTCACTGTTTGCCGTTTCCGTTATTCAGATATTTTCTGGCTCCCAAAATGCCGGATGTTAAAGGGATGAAAATGATTGCCTTTCATGGTAATCCGGGTCTTCAAGATGCTATTAACGGAATTTGGTGTTCAAATCCGAATGACAGAAAATATCCGAGAGGATATAAAAAACTTTATAAACACGTATTGCCGTCCAAATGGATTTTGGATTATTGGAAGTAAGAAAAAAAAGCCTTCAAAAATGAAGGCTTTTTTATTTTTTTTCCAATCTTGTTAAGCCCATTTGATAAACAAGGTTTCTTAAATCTCGATCATCAATATCGGCAACTTTGGCTTTTAAAATATCCTTTTCCCGATCGCTGATATATTTTTTTGGTTTTGGAAGCGTTTGTTTTTTTAAACTTAATTTCCCTTGGGTAATTTTTATACGAGCAACGGCCGGATAACCGAAAAAAGTGTTGATTCGTTCAATGACTTTTTGTTTTTGATGTTCGAACAAAATGGCAAAAGCACCTCCTGCACTTTTCACATGCAATGTCCCATTTGTTCTGCTATCTTTTTCAAATGTCAGTTTTTCGGGACGAATTCCTTGTGAAAGATTTTCACCCACAATATCATTCCAATATTCAAGAACATCCGTGCCGGCAAATCCTCGTTGACCTAAAATCGGTTGAGTCAGACGTTTGATTTCGATTGTGAGTCGTTCCAATCCTTCAAAGGAGCGTCGTCTTTCACCAAAAGGAATGTCTTTTCTGTCTTTTACCGGCATCTTACATTTTCTTATCAGATTGATATTTATTCATAAAATCATCATGAAAAGCATCAAAATGATTTTCTTCAATCGCAGTGCGAATATCTTTCATGAGTCGCTGATAAAAACGAATGTTATGCCATGTGAGTAACATACATCCCAAAATTTCACCGGCCTTAAAAAGGTGATGCATATATCCCCTGGTGTAATTTTGACAACAAGGACAATCACAAGAGTTGTCAAGAGGAGAATGGTCATCTCTGTGACAGGCATTATGAATATTCAAAACACCATGTGAAGTGAAAGCTTGTCCGGTTCTGCCGGATCGACTGG
>JAZNVO010000184.1:0-4680 GCA_045592885.1 Alphaproteobacteria bacterium | reverse complement strand
TGTTGTTTCTTTAAAAGGACATGCCGATAAAAATTTGTTTTCATCAGACATTTTGCTTAAAGAAGTGCGATTGGGTGCAGTTGGAAAAACATTTCATTTGTTAAGAAAATATAAGGTGGAAGAGATTGTTTTTATCGGGGGGGTGAAACGCCCGTCTTTAAAAGAAGTATATCCGGACTTACGAGGTTTTTCTTTTTTAACAAAATTGACTTTGAAAGCTTTGGGGGATGATGGTTTGTTGCGATTAATTATTTCGGAAGTAGAAAAAGAGGGATTTCGTGTAAAGGGAATACAAGAATTAATGCCGGATGTATTGGTTCCTGCCGGTGTTTTGACTCATATATCTCCTAAAAAAACTGATTTGATTGATATCGAAAGAGCAAGAGGTGTTGCAAAACTGTTGGGTCAGGCAGATGTTGGTCAAGCCGTGATTGTTCAACAAGGTATGGTTCTCTCCGTGGAAGGGATTGAAGGGACAAAAGAGTTGAATAAACGGACCAAAAGCTTGAAACGAAAAGGCGGGGGGGGTGTTTTATATAAAGCCGTAAAACCCAATCAGGAAAAGCGTATTGATATGCCGACGATAGGACCGGAGACCGTTCAATCTGTTTTTGATTCCGGTTTGGTGGGGATTGCTGTCGATGCCGGAAATATTTTGTTGGCCGAGCCGGAAAAAACAATTGCCCTTGCAAATAAGTTGAACATTTTTATTGTAGGAGTGGATGAAAATGGCGCAAAAAAAGATTCAAAAAAGTCCGACAAAAAAAATAAGTGAGCAAAAAGTGGATGTAAAACCGGTTAAAATTTATTTGATTGCAGGTGAACCTTCTGGAGATTTGTTGGGGGCTCGGGCCATGCGGTATTTGAAAAAGAAATATGAAGATAAGGTATCTTTTTTTGGTATCGGTGGAGAAAGTATGCAGACGGAGGGGTTGAAGTCTTTATTTGATATTAAAGATTTATCCGTGATGGGATTTTTGGAAGTAGTTCCCAGTATTCCGTTAATTTTGAAAAGATTGAATGAAACAATTGAAGATATACAAAAAGTCAATCCGGATATTGTGATGACAATTGACAGTTTCAGTTATTCTGTTCGTGTTCATAAGCGATTGAAAAAAATCGGATTTAAAGCGCCACATGTTCATTGTGTTGCGCCTCAGGTATGGGCATGGAAAAAGGGTCGGGCAAAAAAAATCGGACAATATATGGATCATTTGTTTTGTCTTCTTCCGTATGAGGAAAAGTATTTCATACCATATGGGATGAAAACAAGTTTTATCGGCCATCCGGTCATTGAAGGGGGCGCAGATAAAGGAAATGGTGAAGATTTTCGAAAACAGCATAAAATTAAAAAAGAGTCTTTTATTTTATGCTTGCTGCCGGGAAGTCGTCGAAATGAAGTTGCTTTTTTGATGAAAGAGTTTATGAGTGCGGCGGAAACACTTTATCAAGAAAATAAGGATTTGTTTATTGTGATTCCAACTGTTGCAACGGTTGAAAAAACGTTAAAAGATCTTTTAAAGGGATGGAAAGTGCCTTATGTAATGGTAACGGGAGAAAAGAACAGATATGATGCATTTGCTTGTGCCGATGGGGCAATTGCAGCGTCTGGAACGGTGAGTGTTGAATTGGCTCTTGCCGGTGTTCCTCATCTGATTGCTTATAAGGTGAGTAAGTTAACCGGTATGATTGCCAAAAAACTTTTAAAGATAAAATATGTTAATTTAATCAATATATTGGCAGATAAAGAGATTGTGCCTGAATTGTTGCAGGAACACTGCACTGCTTTTACTATTGTGCAGACATTGAAAAATATTTTAAAAGGAAAAAAACAAGATTTTTCAGCTGGCTTAATCCATTTAGGACAAAATCAAGAACAACTTCCTTCTGAAAAAATGGGGGAAGAATTGATGGCTTTTGCCCTTGAAAATAAAAAAGGTTAAAGATGTTAGAAAAAATTCAAGAACCAAAAGATATAAAACACCTTTCAATTGAAGAGATGGAAAGACTTTCTCAAGAAATAAGAGATGCAATTTTAAATCGGGTAAGTAAAATCGGTGGTCACGTTGGTCCGAATTTAGGTATGGTTGAACCAACGATAGCCTTACATTATGTTTTTGATTCCCCAAAAGATAAAATTATTTTTGATGTTTCTCATCAATGCTATGCGCATAAAATTTTAACAGGGCGGAAAAATGGTTTTTTAAATGACGAAGAATTTTCTTCCGTTTCGGGATATACGGCTCCTTTAGAAAGTGTACACGATCATTTTGTTGTTGGTCATACATCAACGTCAATCAGTTTGGCAACCGGTTTGGCAAAAGCTAGAGATTTCAAAAATGAAACTCATAATGTTATTGCTGTTATTGGCGATGGCTCATTGGGAGGAGGGGAAGCTCTTGAAGGCCTTAATTTTGCGGGAGAAATGACATCAAATTTGATTGTTGTGGTTAATGATAATGAAATGTCAATTGCTCAAAATCACGGAGGATTGTATAAAAATTTGAAAGAATTACGTGAAAGTCAAGGAAAAACTTCTCAAAACATTTTTAAAGCAATGGGACTTGATTATCTGTATGTTGAGCAAGGTAATGATTTAAAAAAACTGATAAATGTTTTTAAAAAAGTGAAAGATAAAAATACACCGGTTGTTGTTCATATTCACACAGATAAAGGGCATGGATATAGTTTTGCCGAAACAGATAAGGAAAAATGGCATTATAATATGCCGTTTGATATAATAACAGGAGAGTCTGCTTTTTCTTTTTCCGGTGAAAATTATAACCAAATAACGGCTGATTTTTTGCTCCAAAAAGTCAAAAAAGATGCCAAGCTTGTGATTGTGAATGCAGGAACTCCCGGTGCAATCGGTTTTACACCGGCTGTTCGGTCAGAATTTAAAAATCAGTTTATAGATGTTGGAATTATGGAAGAACACGCAGTTGCAATGACATCTGCATTGGCAAAAGGTGGTTGTAAACCGGTTTTTTGGGTGTTAAGTTCTTTTGTTCAGCGCACATATGATCAGCTTTCTCATGATTTGGCCCTTAATAAAAATCCGGCTGTTATATTAGTGTCTTGGACGGGGATTGGATCAAATGACGCCACTCATTTGGGTATTTTTGATATACCGATGATAAGTAATATTCCAAATCTTCTTTGCTTGGCGCCAGCGTCGAAAGAAGAGTATTTGAAAATTCTTGATTGGGCGATTGATTATCAAGAAGGGCCTGTGGTTATTCGTGTTCCTGGATTTGTTGTATCAAATCCGAATGTTGTTTTGCCCGATAATCTTCAAACCCCTTCTTTTTGTGTGTCTCAAAAAGGATCTGAAGTTGCTCTTATCGGACTTGGATCTTCTTATTGGGTGGCAAAAAAAACGAGTGATTTGTTGATGAAAAAGGGGATAAATCCAACCCTTATTAATCCGCTTTGTTATTCTGATATAGATGAAGAGTTGTTAAAAACTCTTGAAAGAGATCATGAAATTGTTGTGACACTTGAAGATGGTATTTTGTCAGGTGGATTTGGGCAAAAAGTGGCTTCTTTTTTGTCCCAAACAGATTTGAAGGTGTTGACATATGGAGCAAAAAAAGAATTCACGGATCGTGCTAATGAAAAAGATCTTTTTGAAAAATATCATTTAACGCCGGAACAAATTGTTGAAGATATTTCACTTTTGATGCCTTAAAAAAAAGAAAACCCTTCCGTTGAAATGGAAGGGTTTTTATGTAAATCTATTCTTTTGTCGTTTTTTTGCTTTATTTTGTTTAAAAAAAGGTGTATGATACAAAAATCTTCATTTTTAAAGAGGTTTCTTATGAGTAAGAAAAACGCAGAGTCTTCAAATCAAAATAATTCCTTTGATGAACAAAATGAAAAAGCTAAAGCGGATACGTTAAAACGGCGAAAAGATATTTCAGTGATCATTAAAGATCAGCATATCCGTGAACGGTTAGAATCCCAATTGGAATGGAATGGAGTTTTTTTGGCCGGTCTTTCCGGTTTGAAAGAAATTGATGTTTTATATTTGATTGGGGCTTGTTCTGAAAGTGAGCGTTTTCAATATCAATCTTATGAAAAAAAATATGCACTTGAAAAAGGGAGTTCTTTTATAGGTCTTCATACATATGATAAATTGACGGGGAAGGAGATAGAGTTGCCGAATGTTGGCATCAAAGCAGCATTTAAAATTGATTATAACTCTTATGAAGATGTGATTTCTTATGCTGAAAATTTTGGCGTATTCTTTGATATTTCAAAAGAAAATAGTTTGTTTGCCAAAGAAATTAAAAGAACTTCTTTTTTGTTTGAAATACTCAAAACGAATGTGCATCATCTTTTCTTGCCGATTGAAGATGAAATGTCTTTTTGTAATTGGTATGATAAAACCTCATATGAGGAAAGCGAATATAAAATTTTGCAAAATTTGATTTGTTTATATAACAGTTTAAGAATTGATGATCCCGAGACAGAAGCTTTTTTAAATGCAATGGTTTATTTGCGTTTAAAGGCGCATTCAACAATGCTTTATGAAATGGCAAAAGATAAAGAACAAACAGCTTTAGATGAGTCTTTACGGATGAAGCATACGGCTGAATTTTTGAGCCATTTAATTCCTCCTGAGCTTAATTTAGACAGCGATGAAAGGTTTGTTTTGCTTTATGAAAGCATTCAAAA
>JAZNVO010000183.1:0-3632 GCA_045592885.1 Alphaproteobacteria bacterium | reverse complement strand
TTTTGTTAAAACAAAACCGGCATACTCTCGTCTGCCTTTTTTCGGCGGTTGAACCCACTTTCTCGTGACTTCAAACCCGCTACCCGTCTAGCCATAAAAAAAACCGCCTAAAAAGGCGGGTTTCCTATTGGTCGGAGTAGCGGGATTTGAACCCACGACCACTCGCCCCCCAGACGAGTGCGCTACCAGGCTGCGCTATACTCCGGTGTTTTCCTTTCTATCATTCTTCTTCTTTTTTTGCAAGTCTTTTTTTCTTGACTCTTGATTTTTTTTGCTAAAGAAAACCCCCTCAAGCAAGAGGGGGGAGATATTTTTAATCTTTAAGCCGATAAAAAGCGCCTTTTCCAACTTGAATAACAACATCTGCCGTGAGCAGAGGGACATTTTCAAGTGTTGTCACTTTTTCCCCATTAATTTTAATGGCTCCTTGTGTTAAAAGACGGCGGATTTCTGATTTTGATTTGAATTTACCGCTTGTCATTAATGTGTCAATCAAATTCAGCCCGTTATCCGCATTGGATGAGCTAATCGTTAAAACCGGAGCATCATCAGGGATTTGCTGCTTTTGATAAGCTGTTTTAAAATATTCTTCAGCTTTTTCAGCCTCCTCAACTGAATGATAAAGTTTTGTAATTTCTTTAGCCAGTTCCATTTTGATGTCGCGCGGATTTTCCCCGTTTGCCAAACGATTTTTAATCTTTTCGATTTCGTCGGGATGAATATCCGTTGTCAATTCATAATATTTAATAATCATATGATCCGGAATCTTCATCGCTTTTTCATACATCACAACGGCACTTTCGTTAATTCCGATATAATTGCCCAAACTTTTGCTCATTTTTTCAACGCCGTCAAGTCCTTCCAATAACGGCATGAAAAGAGTGATTTGCGGATCTTGGCCAAAATCTTTTTGAATGTTTCTACCCATTAAAATATTGAATGTTTGATCCGTTCCGCCAAGCTCTAAATCAGCTTTTAAGGCAACAGAATCATAAGCTTGCATCAATGGATAAAAGAATTCGTGAACACTGATCGGTTGCTTATTCGAGTATCTTTTTTGAAAATCATCGCGTTCCAACATTCTGGCAACCGTTGTTTTTGCCGCCAATTCGATCACATCTTTGAATGTCATTTTACCGAGCCATTCGCTGTTGTATCTGACAATGGTTTGATCTTTGTTTAAAATTTTGAAAATCTGTGTTTTATAAGTTTCGGCGTTTTCTTTCACTTGTTCAGGGGTTAGCTGTTTTCTTGTTTTGCTTTTTCCGGTCGGATCCCCGATCATGCCGGTAAAATCACCGATAATAATAATGGCTTGGTGTCCCAAATCTTGAAGTTGTTTGATTTTTCTTAAAACAACGGCGTGCCCCAAGTGAATATCCGGTGCTGACGGGTCAAGACCAAGCTTAATGTTCAGCGGGCGGTTTTCGGCTTGAGCTTTTTTAAGCTTTTCAATAATTTCTTCTTTTGCCGTGTGGTCTGCAACGCCTTTAAGCATAATTTTAAGCGTGTCATCAATATTTATTTGCATAATTGTATCTCCTTGTTGATTTTTATCAACTATATCATATTTTAATAAAAAAACAAGACATTTTAACTGTGATTTTGCTAAAAAAGAAAAGGAAAGAAAAACTTTCTTCGAGTTTTGTTGAAATAACCAAAAGGATCCCAAATAAAACGGGGCCCTTTTTTTATAGAGTGTGACAAATGACATTATATTTATCAGGTGGTGGGGATGAAGCTTTAAGTCAAAAAATTGCTTGGCTCTTTTTTTATGCTGAGGAAGAGGGTGGGGCTTTATTCTCTTTCTCTTTTAAGAAGATTCATTCTGTGAAATTGAATGAGCTTGTTTTTGTGCCTCCCTTCGGTGATCAAAAGACTGCTATTTAAAAGAAGGTCTTTTATTTCAACAAAAATATCCGTTTCTTGTTTTTGAATCTTGCATAACATCATGGTTAAAAACAGGTTTGTTCGTCCGGTATTTTCCTCTTCTTGAAAGGCAAGATAAACAGGAGACTCTTCTTTTTGAACCTCTTCTTTTTCAGGGCTTATCAAAAGGCTTTCGCCATTTTTTAAAAGAAGAGAGTTAATACCCGACTCTTGGGCAATTTTGCTTGTGTTGTTCAGTTGCGTGATATCGCCATGAACGGGAAGGAGGGTTAAGCCGTCTTCTTTGTTTTTTCTTTCTTTTAAAACGGTTTTCAAAAGTGTAAGCGTTTCAAAAAAGGTTGCATGCCCCGTTCGTTGAAGCCGGCGCATTTCAAAAGGCCCCAGTGAAAAGTCTTGCCCCGTTTTGTTTTGAATAATTTGATTGTTGTTGAGTGCCCCCAGCTCTTGGGTCATTTTTCTCATATCTTGTAAAATATTTTCAACCGGAATGGCGCGTTGGCCAAGAATGATCAAATCATTCGGTCCGATTTTTAAACCGGCATGAGTCTTTGTTGCCAATCGAACAAGGCCGGATCGGTGGGTATTTTCTTTATTGTTGAGGCCTTCTGCAAAAGCGCCGGACAAAATGATGACCTGTTTTTTTAAGGGCACATGGCTTAAAAATGTTTTAATATCGCCTTTGGTCACATCTTCGTGATTGAAAACGGTGCTTTCAAAAACATCAAGTTTGTTTTGATTTTTAAGTTCGTCATAAACAAAGCGTTGCATCACCCCGTCAATGAATACTTTTCGTCCCGTTTGTTTAGAGGCCATCAAAATCGGCGCCATGTTTTCAAGGCTTCTTGAAATGGTGGCTGAAATAATCCGTTTATCACTTGTTTTCAAAATTTCTTCATAATTTGAAACGGCTTCTTGAAAAGAAACAGGGGTTAAAGAAGGGTTGTTGCTTGATGTGGAATCGGCAAGAATATGGGTGATGAATTTGTCTTTTAAAACATCATTCAATGCACTTTGTTTTGAAAGAAGCGGGGTTGAAAAATTATAATCCCCCATGGCTAAAATACCGGCTATCGGTTTTTCATCCTCTTTTGTTAAAATGTGATACCCGAAAGAGCCCACGGCACTGTGAGCAACCCTAAAGGGGGTTAAAATTGTTGCCTCATTTAATTGAACAGGGCCGTTAATGGGAATAAGCTCGGGCATTTCGGGCACGTTTGATTCAATTAAAATCCGTCCCAAAATACTTAACGTTTCTTTGCTTGCAAAAATAGGGGGGAACAAAAAGCCCGCTTTTATTAAAAGAGCAATTCCGCCGATGTGGTCTTCATGAATATGGGTTAAAAAAATGCCGTCCAAAGAGGTATAGCCTTCTTTTTGAGCGAGGGCATCTTTTTCTTTTTTATAATATTTAAAAAGAGCTCCTGATTTTTCTTTTTTAGAGGGGCAATAATCTAAATATTTGATAATGTTAGGGGTTATTTTAAATTCACGGTTGTCTTTGTTTAAAAATAAGGCCCCAAAATCAATCAAAAACCTTGAAAAAACAAGATTGTTTCTGCTTGTTTCAAAAAGGATTGAGTTGCCACCGATACGCGAATAATTGTTTCCGCCTAAAAAAGATATTTTTGTTTTAATTGTCATTTTTTCTTTTGTTCTTTCCTTTTAAAAGCTTGAAACGAAGTATATCATATTTCTTCAACTTTTTCAAATAAAATACGGATATTTTATATATCTGATTATTT
>JAZNVO010000182.1:0-1843 GCA_045592885.1 Alphaproteobacteria bacterium | reverse complement strand
ATAAAAACAGGAGAAAAAAATGAATACTTCTAACAGAGAAAATGCCGAAATTGAAAAAATCAATGACCATTTCTCAAATTCAGAGGATATTCCCTCAATATCTAAAGGGGTTTCCAGATTTATAAAACCAACACTTATCACTATTTTGTCACTTTTGTGTTTATCCGGAGGCATTGTTCTTCACAAGATTCATTTAGTTGATGCAAAAAATTCAAACTCAATCGGATATACACCAACCAGTTCTTTAACCCTTTTAAAAGAAAGCACAAGCATTTCAACAAATCCATTAAAGGCAATTACCCCGATTTCGGATATAACACCTACTCCGACTCAAAATGTTTCTTTGGATTCGCCTATAGCAAACCCAACAATTTCTGCCGATATTTCAACCGAAGCAACAGCTGAACTCGGTTCCGAAATAAAAGAAGAAACTGAAGCGACATCCGTCTATATCCCGCAACAACAGACATTTTTAGACGGCTTTGGTTTAAAAGATGCCCTAAAATTCAAAGAAAACTTTTTGGCAGAAAATGATTGCAAAGAAGATTATCAAAAACTTTTGAATGTGCCAAACAAAACAAATGAAGTTTTGGCTGTTTTGAATGATTTATCCCCTTATTGTTTAAACAATCAAAAACCGGTTCAAAATGTTTTAAATGCTTTTTTAAAAAACAAGAAAGAAGCCATTATCGTTTATTATAAACACAATAATCCGGCCTGGTTGGCCTATTTAAAATCAATTCCGATATCTATAATTGAAATTCGACGGATTAATCCGGTCAAAAACACACCCAAAAACATTTTATATAAAGCACAAAATGAGCTCATGGTCCAAAATGTTGAAAATGCCGTTAATTTAATCACCACCCTTCCCCATGAAATGCAACAGAAAATGGGTGATTTTTATCGGGAAGCCGCTATTTATAACAGAGCCCTTCAAAGTTTGGATCAACTTATCTTATCATTTGAAAGAAAAGGAGAATAACCATGTTAAAAATTATTCTTTTTTTAATTACTTTATTCGTGACCGGTTATTTAATCGTCAATGAAAATTGGATGGTTACCTTACAAGGCTTTGGATATGAGGTTACCCTTTCAACCGTTTTATTGATTATATTAATTTTAATCGGTGTTTATTTGATTCAGCTTATCAAAAAACCCTTTAGCTGGTTATTTGGATTTAAAAACAGAAGACATACAAAACACTTTATTAAAAAAGAAAATTATTTGACTTTTGTTCTTAAAACCGTGTTGGATCAAAATAATCTTTCCGTTTCTCAAATTTTGAAACAAAAGAAAACACTTTTATCCAAAAAAGATGTTCGTCACCTTTTGCTTGAAGCTTTATTTATACCAACAAAAGAAACGTTCACGGCTCTTTCTCAGCATAAAGAAACAGAGTTGGCCGGCCTTCGCGGTCTTTATTTAGACGAAAAATCAAAAGGAAACTTAAAAGAGGCGGAAAAAATATTGTCTCGAATTTCGGACACATATTCAACCGTTCTTTGGGTTATTGAAGAAAATTATGAAATACAGACTCTTCAAAACGATTGGGAACCAGCTCTTTTAAGCCTTGATCAATTGTTTAAATTAAAACAAATTTCAAAACAGGATTATTTGAATCAAAAAGCTTCTATTTTATATATGCAACACAAATTTAAGGAAGCCTACCTTTTAAACAGAACAAATCCGGCCTTTGCAATTGCTTATTCAAAGGAAAACCCCTCCTATGCCAAAACAATTTTAACAACCTCTTGGAACAAAGAACCCTCTTGGGATGTTGATTTGGCATATTATGAACTCATTAAAAATTTACCCCAAGAAAAACAAATAAAAGCCATTT
>JAZNVO010000181.1:0-6993 GCA_045592885.1 Alphaproteobacteria bacterium | reverse complement strand
TCTTCATTTAGCTCCACTTATTGAAGAAGAATTAAACCTTCTTTTACCGCAACCGGAATATAAAGATCTTGCTTTTTATGCCACCAAAATTTATATCCTTTCAAACAATCTTGAAAAGGCATATGCCTGGTATCAGATCCTTGCAAATGAAAAAGAAGATAAATATCAAAAAGAAAGATTGCTTCTCATTCCACTTTTAAAAAAATTAGGGACCGGCATTCCATCTGAAACAACTTCACTTTTAACACATTTTTGTGCAGATGCAACAAAAGAAGATTGCCCTCTTTTTTGGAAACACGCCTCAAATGAGTTTTATACACTTCAAAACGTTACAGTACCACCCCAATCAGTTTTGGGTGTTTTTGATTATTTCAAACAGGAAAATACCGCCAAAAGAGGAGAAAATTTAATCAGAGCTGTTTTGGATTTGAATAATAGGGAAATTCAAGATAAAAAATCACCACTATTCTTCATCAAAGAAAATTATTTAAAAGAAATTTCTCTCCCTCTTGAGCTTGAAGGAACGATTGAATAATGAGCTTAAAATTAATCGACGCCTTTTTGGAAATGATTGTTGCTGAACGCGGTGCCGCTATAAATACAGTGACCGCTTACAGACAAGATTTAAAAGAGCTTTATAATTTTTTATACGGCAAAAAAGTGCGCCTTCAAAATGCTTCAAGAGAACATTTAACAGCATACATTTCCTTTTTAAGAGGAACACGATTAAGTGCAAAAACACAAAGCCGCAGACTTTGTGCCATGAGAGAGTTTTATCGTTTTTTATACTCTGAAGATATCATCAAAAAAAATCCGACTGATTATATTCAAGCTCCAAAAATTCAAAAATCTCTTCCCAAATATTTAACAGAAGAAGAGGTCGAATTGCTCATCAACGGTGCTCAAGAAGAAGGACCTCGCCTTTATTTGATGTTTGAACTTTTATACGCCACTGGAATGCGAGTCAGCGAATTGGTCAGCCTGCCTCTGGGTATCGTAACACACGATTTGTCCACCCTCACCATCACCGGAAAGGGAAATAAAGAACGCATCGTTCCTTTAAATGACAAGTCAAGAATTGCTTTAAAAAATTGGTTAAAGGAAAGAGAAAACACTTTAAAAAACGGCAGAGAATCCAAATGGCTTTTTCCCTCTTCTTCAAAAACAGGACACATTACTCGGGATGGTTTTTTTAAAGCTATAAAAAAAATTGCTCTTAAAAAAGGATTGCCTCTTTCTCGTGTTTCGCCTCATGTTTTCAGGCACTCTTTTGCAAGCCATTTGATTCAACATGATGCGGATTTACGCTCCGTTCAAAAAATGCTTGGGCATTCGGATATCACTACAACTGAAATTTATACGCATATTTTACAGGACAGATTAAAAAAGACTGTTGAAAATTCTCATCCTTTGGCGTATAGTAAGCCGGAAGGACTTTAAATGAAACTTTTAACATCATATATTTTAAAACAGCTGATTGTCAGCTTTTTGTTGATTTTACTTGGAATGACTACACTTGTGTGGCTCACACAATCGTTGCGCATGATTGATATGATTGTCACAAAAGGTATTCCGGTCAGTATGTTTTTGGAAATGACGTTATTGGTTTTGCCGAACTTTATTCAGATTTTGTCTCCGATTGCTTTATTTGCGGTTATTTTATTTATTTTTTCGCGTATGCAGGCCGATAAAGAAGTAATGGTTATGCAAGCCATCGGCATGTCAAACAAAAGCATTATGAAACCGGCATTGATTTTGGCCATTATTTTAACGATTGTCGGATATTTTTTAACATTAAGCGTGATTCCGGCATCACATCGCGAACTCGGCGAACTCAAATGGAAGGTCAGAAATGACTTATCCCATTTACTGTTACAAGAGGGTCAATTTAACACCCTGAACAATCGTTTAACACTTTATGTAAAGGAACGGGCCGAAGACGGGTCGGTTAAAGGAGTATTGGCATATGATGCAAAAAATCCCAAAAACATCTCTGTTTTAATTGCTCAAAAAGGATATATTTTTCAAAAAGAAAACGGGTTTGAACTGGTGTTTCAAAATGGAAGCCGACAAGAATATAACCCCGAAAGCAAAAAGTTTTCAATTTTGAATTTTGATAAATACAATATGTTTTTCAGCGACAAAAAGAATCCGGATTCCTCAAAAAATTTAGACGAATCGGATCACACCCTTTCATATCTTTTTAAGGCAACGATGGAAGATCTCAAAAGCCCGATTGTTTATCGCAAATATAAAACTGAAATTTTAAAACGCATCACAAAACCGCTTTACAACATTTCTTTTATGTTCTTGGCCATGTTTGCCATTTTGGCGCCGTTTTATAACCGTCGCGGGCAAATGGGGCGCATGAATATGATTATCTTAACCACCATTTTGGTTCAATCACTTGCTCTGGCGTTTGAAAACCTCACAGCAAAAAATCTTTGGTTTGCCCCATTGATGTTTTTGAATCTTTTTGTGCCGGTTATCATCGTATATTATCTTTCAATGAAACCCATTTCAAAACCAAAAGTCAAAAATATGATGAACACTTCACTCAAACTTCTTTTCATTGCCACTATTTTGTTTTCAAGTGTCAATGCTAATGCTCAAATCAAATTAGATCCAAAGGTTAATTTTGAAAAAGATAAACCTGTTCAATTCGAAGCAGATGAAATTTTTTACAACAACCAAAAAGAAACAGTCACTGCCGTCGGCAACGTTGTCATTGAACAAAATGACACCATAATTGAAACGGATAAATTTATATATGATAAAAAAAGAGGGCAAATTCATATTCCGAATTCATCCAAAACGACCACACCGGACGGAACAATCACTTATACGGCAGATACTGTTTTATCCCCAACGCTTAAAACAGCGGTCAGCAATGCCGTTGAAATGGATTTATATGAAGGATCATATATGTCTGCTGCCCGATATAAACAAAAAGAAAACGGCAACATTACTTATTTGAAAAAAGCCACATATACCCCCTGCACTTTTTGCAAAGGCAAAGCACCGTTATGGAAATTAACCGCCCGTAATATCAAACATAACAAACCGGAAAAAGAAATGTCTTTCACGCATTCATTTTTGAAAGTGAAAGATGTCCCAGTTTTTTATTTTCCGTATTTAAATATTCCGGATTTTACGGTAAAAAGAAAAACGGGCTTTTTGGCGCCGAGTTTTGCTCATAGCAGTGAAATGAAACAAGGGATTAACATTCCATTTTTCGTTGATATTGCAGACAATCAAAACTTAACGGTTATCCCCACATTATCCACAAGTCATGATCCACTCGGATTTATGGATTATGAAGGCACATTTACCCGCGGATTTTTGAAATTGCAAGCCAGCGGAACAAAAGACAATGATGACAAAAATCAAGGTCATATCAAAGCAAATATGCGCGTTGATTTAACAGATCAATGGCGTTTAAGCGGTCAATATTACCGCGTTTCATCAGATACTTATTTCAGACGATATTCCATGCCGGATGTGGATACATCTGATCAATATTTGGAATCAAATATCTCGGCCGAACGATTTGGTGAAAGAAATTATTTCCACTTTAAAGGCCTTTCCTTTCAAAACCAACATGGCCGTGTAAATCAAAAATCCATTCCCGTTTTTATCCCGACAATGAATTATCAATATAACACGGATAAACTCAATGACAGTGGACTTTATGCATTTTCAACATTAAATGCCGTTGCTTATAACAACAGACAACGTTTCAAATCAAACAGAGCTTCCGTCACTCAAGGGCTTCGCTTACCTTATATTTCAAAATGGGGATTGAATATTGACACAAAAGCAAGTGTTCGAGTTGATGGGTATAACATTGATACGGGGAAATATTCTTTTAACGGCTTGGAAACAGACAAAACCTATTCAACCGGCAGATTTTATCCTGTTTTTTCAAGCAAAATCAGCTATCCTTTTGCAAAAGCAAGTGAAAATTACACACAAGTTATTTCACCGATTTTAATGCTTGTTTCATCTCCTGTCAGCGGGAACAAAGATAAAATTCCAAACGTTGACAGTCTTGACAATGACTTTGATGATACCAACTTATTCTCTGAAAACAGATTTATTGGATATGATCGCGTTGAAACCGGCACTCGGGCAAACTATGGGGTTGAATATTCCATTTATGGAAACAACAATATGTCTTCTTCATTTTTATTTGGGCAATCGTATCGTTTTTCCGGAGATGAGATTATGGAAAAAGCTATGGGTTATGACTCGAATTATTCCGATTATGTCGGACGGTTGCAAACAAACATTGATATCTTTTCTTTGGCTTATCGTTTCCGATTAAATAAAGATGATTTCAAACCGGTCAAAAATGAAATCACTTTCAGCGTCGGGAAAGCACCGTTACGTGTTGGTGTAGATTACATTCGCATCAAAGATAACGCCCAATCAGATGCGTTTTCATACTATAAAAATCGGGAAGAAATTTTATTCTTCGGCTCTTCACAATTGACAAAACATTGGTCTTTGTCCGGTTATTACAGATATAATCTTGAAAAAACATCATCACAAAAAGGACCGGTTGAATCCGGACTAATCGCTCAATATGAAAATGATTGCACCATCATCGCTTTTGAATTGGACAAATCCTTTACATATGACAGAGATTATGAAGGAGACACATCATTTATGGTAAAATTTATCCTTAAAACTTTAGGGGGAATGGAATGAGATCACTTCTTTTTATTGCATTACTTTTGTTAAACTTATCCGCAAATGCCGGTCAAATTGTGGCAACGGTAAATGACCAACCTATTTCTTCTTTTGATGCCGAAGCAAGAGCAAAACTAATCTCCATTCAAAATTCAACCCCGATTACAAAGGAAAAGAAAAAAGAATATGTTCAATCCGCTTTAGAAGCTTTGATTAACGATCGTGTCAAAATATCAGAAGCAAGTAAAAAAGGATTTACCGTTTCCGAAAAAGAAATTCAAGAAGCTGTTTTTCATCTGGAAGTCCAAAATGGCATGAAAAAAGGAAGTATGGAAAATATGCTCAAAAAAAATCAAATTCCTTTTCAAATTTTAAAAGATCAAATTAAAGCCGATTTGATGTGGCTTCAGGTGATTCAACAAAACAAAAAATCATTGTTACCACCTTCTCAAAAAGAAATTGAAACACTTAAAGCAAACATCAAAAAAGAATTGCGCGCCGAAGGTTTTTACGTTGCCGAAATTTTGATCGAAGATGAAAAAAAAGCCAAAGAATGTTATCAACAATTAAATCAAGGTGTTCCATTTCCTGAATTGGCAAAAAAATATTCATCTGCTCCTTCTAACAAAAAAGGTGGTGAAATCGGTTGGATTGACGGTAAGCATTACGCAAAAGAAATCACCGATGCTTTACGGGTGATGTCAAGTGGGGAACTTTCAACGCCATTAAAAACAAAATCCGGCTATCTTATTTTGCTTGTATTGGATCGAAAATATCCGATTTTTACAGATACCGTCCCTGTATGGGAAGTTTCCCAAATGGCACTTAACTCAAATCACACAGCCGCTTTTGGAGACAAAATTATGGGATTAAAAACTTGTTCTGTATTTCAAGATTTTGCCCAAGAAAATGCCATCAAAGAATCCGTTAAATCCGGCATGATTTCACCGGAACAATTACCTAGAGAATTGAAAGAAATTTTGAAAGATGCTCCGTTAAAACAAGTTATCGGACCCATTCAAACACCGGATTCTGATTTATTTTTCATGAAGTGTCAGGTTATTAATAAAAAAGTTGTTCCATCGGATGAAGAACTCAAAATGCAATTAGAATCTCAAAAAATGGAACAATTATCCGAAAGATTACTCAAAAATGCCAAGCGTTTTGCCGTAATTGAAATGAAAATTTGAAAAATTTTTTAGGAGGAAGATATGTCAGCAACTATCATTGACGGAAAAAAAATTGCCTCAAAAATTCAAGAACAACTCAAAAATGAAATTGCCGATCTTAAAAGAAAACCGAAATTAGCCGTTATTTTAGTGGGCGATAATCCAGCCAGTTTAATTTATGTCGGAAACAAAAAAAAGATCGGCGAAAAAATCGGCGCTGATACAGAGGTTTTTCAACTCTCACCCGTCATGACGGAAGATGCGCTCATCTCTTTTGTTGAAGAACTTAATCAAAATGAGAACATAGACGGTATTCTTGTGCAATTACCTCTTCCCAAACACATCAATGAAGACAAAATATTGGAAGCTCTTTCCCCCAGTAAAGACGTTGATGGATTGCACCCTAAAAATTTGGGCGAATTGTTCATTTCAGATACGGATTTGAAACCTTGCACACCGCTTGCATGTATTGAACTCATTCAATCTGCTTGCTCCAATATTGAAGGAAAAACTGCTTTGATTATCGGTCGTTCTCGCTTGGTCGGAAAACCGCTTGCACAAATGTTGATGAAAAAAAATGCCACAGTTATTCAAGCTCATTCCAAAACAACAAATATGAAAGAACTTTGTGCCTTGGCAGATATCTTAATTGCCGCAACAGGAAAGCCTCATTTGATTGATCCTTCATTTGTGAAAAAAGGAGCCGTTGTGATTGATGTTGGTATCACTCGTCTTGAAAACAACAAAATCACCGGCGACCTTGATTTTGAAGAAATCAAAAAAAGAGCCGGAGCCATCACTCCTGTTCCAGGTGGCGTGGGGCCAATGACGGTAACAATGCTCTTTGTTAACCTATTGAATGCATATAAAAAACATCTTGCAAAAAAAGAAGAAACGGTGTAAAATAGTAAATAGGGACATAAAAAAACATTAATTTGATGGAGGGGACAATGAAGCGGTCAATCTTTTTTAAATCAACACTATTTCTTTTGGGCGCTTTTCTTATGCAACCAAATGCACATGCCGTGCCGATTCAATACACAAACATTGATCATATGTCAACAATGATGGATGCTTTGAAGCATTTGGCTTCTGAAGGCGATTTGAATGCATTAATGAATATTCAAAA
>JAZNVO010000180.1:0-4345 GCA_045592885.1 Alphaproteobacteria bacterium | reverse complement strand
CAACCAAAAATTCAGTTGCTTCAATTTTTAAAATTGATGATAAGAAAAAAACAGTTCAACAAGTCTTTTTAAAAGAATTGCCCGAATATTCTGAGATGGCCAGTATCGTGATTGTACATCCAAAAACAAAAGAAGTTTGGGTCTTTTCAGCACGAGCCCCTGTAACACATACATCTAAAATGTATAATGGAATTATGCGTCGTTTTAGTGATAAAGGTGATCTTGTTTATGAAGCTGTTTTGTCAAGACGTGATAATGGATGGGATTATTCATTCCAACCGTTTGAATTTTATTCTTATGAATAATAAATAGATTCTAAAAGTAAAAAAGGCGTTTTTAAACGCCTTTTTTATTGGGATTAACTTTCTCTTTGCCTATATTGAGCAATAAAACAATCTGTTTTGGGGTCATATTTCGCATTGAAACCGGCTTGTTTAAAACGATTAACCCACCATTTTTGACTTTTGATTAAGCGTGGTTTTGTTGGATGTGGTGAGCGATAGTCTGGTCCACCAGCTTTTTCGTCATCTTCAGTTGTGTTGTGAATAGCAATAACCATTTTAGCTGTTTTAAATTTTTCAAGCGCTTGTCCAATGTTGGATTCATTTAAATGGGTGAGAGTTCCATTGCAAAAAACAATGTCATAATTAATTGGTTTTTGCCATTCCATTTCTTTGACTCTTCGGATAAAGACTTTTCAAATATATGAAAAAGAAATTCGACTTGAGATGCCGACAAATTCAGAGCGAACGCTGTTAAAACAGGCGCATGACCTTTTAAATCTTCTTTATCGTCAGGGTGTTTTGTATCGCTCGTTGGGCGTAACGCTTAAAAATTTGCAATATGGACAAACACCACAATTGAGCTTATTTGATTCGCCAAAAGTTGAAGATGACAAAATATCTCATCTGATTGATGAGCTTGAAACAAAATTTGGTAAAAATATTGTAAAGTTGGGTTAATTTTTTTTCAATTGGTTGACAAGATGAGTTTATTTTTATATGCTCTAAAAAAATATGGGGGCTAAAATGTGTTCTTTATTCAAAAAAAATCAATTTTTCATATGTTTAATTTTTTTGTTGGGTGTCGCTGTTTTCTCTTCAAACTCATCTTTTGCTGAGAAAGGTGAAGAAAAAACATATTATTTTGAGCACAAGGACTGGGTGGATGATATTAAAATTAAAGATAATAAACTGTGCAGAAGAAATAATGATTGTGCTGATGTTGAATTTTTGGATGAAGGAACAACCCTAAAAGTTAAGTGGGAAAAATATCCGGCTGAGATTTTTAAACTCAATTCGACAGGAAAAATCTGGACGTTGAAACAAGAAAAATTGAGTATTCAAGATGAATATGAAGAGTTCGTTTATTCCTTTGAAGAACCTTATATTAAGTTAAATCCTTATGGTAGAACACCACTTTCAGCCCTTTTAAAATTTCCAACAGATGAAGAGACCAAAATTTCTATTCGGATCAAAGGTAAGGGGGAAACACCTGATATTGTACATGAATTTGATGGGTATCGAACGGAACATGAAATTCCCATTCATGGATTATTCCCAAATTATAAAAATAAAGTTGTCATCCGAGCGAAAAATAAAAAAGGTGTTTCTAAAAAAAGTGAGGTTGAAATTGTAACTGGGAATCCAACATTTGCTTCTTATTGGGCCCCCATTGTGAAAAAAGATAAAAATTTTCATTACTATGCAACGTATGATGGAACAGTTTATGATGAACTGGGAAATATAAGATATCAATTTGATACAACAGGGTGGCACTTAACTTATTTTTATAAAAATCATGTGTATATTGAACACCAAAAAGTTGTGTCTAAATATACGTTGTTGGGTGAGTTGCTTCAACGATACGTTTACCCGGAAGGATTTTATGGCTATATGCATGGTTTGGGCTTTAAAGATAATGGCAATTTGTTGATTCATGGATCTGTTGAAGGCGCAACTGCAATTTTTGATGGTGGTGAATTTGAAAGTCATCGAGATATTGTACTTGAATTGGATGCACAAACAGGGGAAGAATTGGCTCGGTATGATTTGGCAGAAATGCTTAATCCTGATCGTTCCTTAATCGTGAAATCTGCAGAAAAAAATGTTGGCAAGGTGGATTGGGCTCATACAAATGGAATTGACTATGATGCTAAAAATAAAGCTGTTATCGTTTCAGGTCGCCATTTTGGTATTGTTAAAATTGATGAGGCTTCTCAAAAACCAATATGGTGGTTGACTCCACATCAATTAACGCATAAATCGGGTCGTAAAGGTGACAAGGGAGATATTTCACACCTCTTATTAACAGCTGTGGATAAGAATGGGAAACCCTATTCTACAGCCGTTCAACAAGGTGTTGAAAAAGCAAAAGGATTTAAATGGCCATTAAAAACGCATAATGTAAAATATGTTGGCAATGGGGTTTATTCAATTTTTGATAATTCTGGTGATATGTATGATAAAAAATTATATACAACCAAAAATTCAGTTGCTTCAATTTTTAAAATTGATGATAAGAAAAAAACAGTTCAACAAGTCTTTTTAAAAGAATTACCTCATTATTCTGAGATGGGGTCAAGTGTGATTGTTCATCCAAAGACAAAACAATACTGGGTTATGGCTTCTAATGTGATTAACTCAAATCACACAAAGATGAAAGATGGGCATATTCAACGCTTTGATAAAGATGGAAAAGAACTTTATCACGCTGTACTTCATTTGGAAACAAATGGCTGGGTTTATTTAGTTCAACCATATGAGTTTTATTCAGATAAAAATTGGCCAACTCCTCAAGAGTAGAATGGAATAAAAAAGGCGTTTTTAAACGCCTTTTTTATTGGGATTAACTTTCTCTTTGCCTATATTGAGCAATAAAACAATCCGTTTTGGGATCGTATTTCGCATTAAATCCAGCTTGTTTAAAACGATTAACCCACCATTTTTGACTTTTGATTAAGCGAGGTTTTGTTGGATGTGGTGAACGATAATCAGTCCCGCCAGCTTTTTCGTCATCTTCAGTTGTGTTGTGAATAGCAATAACCATTTTAGCCGTTTTAAATTTTTCAATCGCTTGTCCAATAGTGGACTCATTTAAATAGGTGAGTGTTCCATTGCAAAAAACAATGTCATAATTAATTGGCTTTTGATAATCCAGAATGGAAACAATTTCAATATTAGGATGTGTTTTTCTTAATAAAGAAGGATATTTTTGAATATCAATGCCTTGAACACGCATTTTCATTTCTTCAGCTTGTTTTAAATGAGTGATAATGGGGATATTTCCAACTTTCTTAATGCCCAACCATTGCGCTTCAGCAGAGATAGAATGGATGTGTTCGCCTGTGATTTGGTATGTTGTGCCATTTTTCCAATTTTGGTTGTAAATGGGCAAGTTATCTGAGCAAAGCAAATCTGTTGCCAATGGTAGATGCTTTTGGGCACAGTGGACAGGAATGTTCTAACAACCATTTACAAGATGCAATAAATTGCAAATTTCAGCTGCAAGAGGATGAGCCATTCCACAATCAATGGTGTATATTTCACCATTCCATTTTTTTATTTGTGATTTTAAATTATCATCAGATAAAAAGAGAGGGGCCCCATAACAACAAAATTGTTGGCTAATTTTAAGTTGCTTTTTTGATTTGATAATGCTTTTGTAAAGGCGTTTCCATTGCCATAATCTTTGCCTGTGATGACAAATGTATTTTCTGGTTTTTCATTTTTTAAATCAGGATTATTTGAAAATAGAACCTTTAGAAGAACTCTCACAACATCCTGATACAGATTATTTAATCAAATCAATCAGTGAACTGAGTGAAGCAGAAAGCAATCAATCAAAGACTTGATGCCCTTTACGAAGAAGGACATACTCTTATTACAAAACGATTGTTAAAGAACTATTAAAGACAGGATTTGGGAAAATTCGTTCAATGTCTTAAAGTGCGAATGAAATCCAAAAATCCAATTGGGTAAAAATGATATTTTTCTATCAAATCCGTTCGGGTAAAAATGATGAAAAATCTTAAAATATAGGTGTGTCTAAAAGTCTTTATCGACTGCGACACAATAAAGTTGCCTAACGGCAAGTTTTTGTGGTGAAAAGCAATGAGACTTTATGAGAAAATTATATGAAAATATAATACTTCGAATATTTAGTCGGAATTGGGTGACGGGTAACTGTGACGGAAAGCAGAAATTACTGAAAAATGGGCATAAAAAAACCTCTTAAAGCCAAAAGCTTAAGAGGTAATTGGTGGAGATAAGGAGGGTCGAACTCCTGACCTCTGCAATGCCATTGCAGCGCTCTACCAACTGAGCTATATCCCCAAAGGATGAGG
>JAZNVO010000179.1:0-5198 GCA_045592885.1 Alphaproteobacteria bacterium | reverse complement strand
CATCTGTAATTGCAGGTGCTTTATTAAATATCGGCATCATATCACCTAATTGATGTTCATAAGCGCCATAATATTGCAAAGCCATCTTAATGTCTTGATATTTGTCAGAAAAAATCTTTTCTCTAAAAAATGATTGAATGTCACGCGGACCTGCCAAACGTTGAAACTCTGTCTTTACATCAGGATAAAATTTAAACATTTCTTTATAAGGAAAAGACGTGTCTTCAGCCCTGGCCAAATAAATTGCACTTAATGACAGCGCTCTTACCTTTTGAGGATATTCAAGCGCAAACAAAAGCGCCAATGTAGATCCAAACGATCCTCCAGACAATACCACTCTTGCATTAATTTTCAAATGACGAAGCAAAAGATAAGCATCTTTTACAGAATTTAAGGTTGTATTTTCTTCCAGCAAATTTTTAAACTTTGATTTACCACACCCTCGTTGAGAAAATAAAACTACACGGAATTTTTTTAAATCAAAGCTTGAAGCGGTTGATTTTTTGGCACTTCCACCCGGCCCTCCATGAAAACACAAAACAGGAGTTCCTTTTTTATTTCCAAATTGCATATAATGAATGGCGTGACCATCACCAACGTCACAAAAGCCTTCATCAAAAGGAATGACTTCTTTTTTCAACCAGCTCAAAAAACTCATAATTCCCCCTTATTTTGTTATTTGCTCATACAAAATAAACCATTTTTCTTCTAACTCGTCAATTTCTTTTTGAATTAACTCAATTTTTTTTGTCACATCCAAAATTTCATCTCCTGAAAGCGGTGTTTCAAACAACTTTTCAAGTCCTTCTTTTTTTATTGACAACTCTTTCATCTCACGTTCCACAGAGGCAACCAAAGCTTTCTGTTTTCTTTTTTCCGCTTGATTTTGTTTGTTTGTATTTTTGAGTTCCTTTTTCTTTTCAATTTCTTTTTGCTTTACCTTATCAATTTGTTTTTCAAGCAAAATCTTTTTATAATCATCTAAATCTCCATCAAAAGGTAAACATCTTTCATTTTTCACCAACCATAACTCATCTGCCACCTCTTCGATTAATGAAAAATCATGTGTAATTAAAATGACAGCCCCCTGATAATCGTTCAAAGCTACGGCCAACGCTTCTCGACC
The DNA here is from genome assembly GCA_045592885.1 of Alphaproteobacteria bacterium. Classification (GTDB taxonomy): domain Bacteria; phylum Pseudomonadota; class Alphaproteobacteria; order CAAHEQ01; family UBA3637; genus RGIG4140. The sequence goes on along the minus strand of JAZNVO010000179.1, from coordinate 4,072 downwards.
TTTAATATCCAAATGATTCGTCGGTTCATCCAAAATCAACAAATTCGGCTTATCTAAAGATATTTTTGCCAACAATAATCTGGTCTTCTCACCACCGGAAAGTTTTTTAATTTCCGTTAAAGCCTTTTCACCTTGTAATCCAAATTGAGCCAAATAATTTCTGACATCCGTTTCTGTTTTACCCGTCATCAAAGTTAAAAAATAAAAGACAGGTGTTTCAGTTAAAGGTAATAACTCTTCTTGATGTTGGGCAAAATAACCGACACTTATTTTGGGTGAAAAATGCATTGTTCCTTTTTGAGGAGTTAAAAAACCGGTCAACAATTTTGCGAACGTTGATTTACCATTTCCGTTATTTCCCAACAATGCTATTCTTGCCGTATCTGAAATTGAAAAAGAAAGTTTTCTTAAAACTGTTTTATCACCATATCCAACATCCACCCCTTCTCCCGTTATCAAAGGCGGTAATGCTTTAACCGGTTTTGAAAAACAAAAGCGCTCTTCTTTATCTGGATAAATAGCAGGTGTTTTCAGCATTTTTTCAAGCATTTTAATCCGACTTTGCGCTTGTTTTGCTTTGCTGGCCTTGTATCTGAACCGATTAACAAAAGATTCCAAATGTTCCCGTTTTTCCTTTTCTTTTTCAGCTTGTCTGATCAAAACCTTTTCTTGAAGAGCTTTTTCTTTTAAATAGCTGTCATAGTTGCCACTATAAACTTCTAATTTTTTATCTTTAAAAACAACAATGGTCGAACAAATTTCATTTAAAATTGCTTTATCGTGGCTGACTAACAACAAAGTTCCCGCATATTTTTTCAAAAAACTTTGAAGCCAAATCACACTTTCCAAATCCAAATGATTGGTCGGCTCATCCAAAAGCAAAACAGTTGAAGGTTGGAATAAAGCTCCAGCCAAATTAAGACGCATTTGCCATCCACCGGAAAAAGATGAAACCGGTCTATTCAAATCCTCATTGTCAAATCCAAGCCCTGCCAAAACTTCCGCAACCTTTGCCATTGCGGTTTCACCGCCTAATCTCTTATACTCTTCATAAAGATCTGCTTTTTTTTCATCCGGAGCCAAATCATATTCTTTTTTTATTTTTGATAAATATTTATCTTTTTTTAATACGTATTCAAGAACAGTTAAGGATGTATCTTCAATTGTCTGTTCAACAAAAGCTAGACGTTCCGAGACGGGAATAACAACATCACCCTGCCCCTCTATATCCCCAGTTAGCAATTTAAACAATGTTGATTTACCACATCCATTCGGACCGACAATCCCTATTTTTTGCCTATCCGACACAAATAAGGAAACGTCCGCCAATAGTTCTTTTTGCCCAATTTGAAGAGTAAGGTCTTTTAATTCAATCATAAGTATGAAGTATATAAAAACAGCATCTTTAAATCAAGTCTTTTCTCTTGATTTAAAAATAAAAAAGAGGTATAAGACCCTTCTTAAAAGGAGTCAAAATGAAAAATCAAGACATCAAACTTTTAACCCACGGCAATATTTTGAAAACTCTTGTTTTCTTTGCCATCCCTTTTTTGCTCTCCAGCCTATTACAAGCCGGATACGGTTTAGCAGATATGTTAATTATTTCTCACTACGGAACACCGGCAGACTTATCCGGTGTCACCAATGGGGCTCAAATTGCATGGACACTCATCTTTTTAGCTTCGGGATTAACAATGGGTGGGACAATTTTAATCGGACAATTCTTTGGTGCAAAAGATAACAACGCCGTCCAAGAAGTAATTTCCACTATGTTTGTATTGTTTTTCTATGTATCCCTTTTTCTCACCGCAGTCACGCTCTTTTTCATCGATGAACTGACTTTATTATTACAAGTTCCAAAAGAAGCCTTTAATCCCGCAAAAAACTATATTCTCGTCAGTAGTATCGGGATTCTTTTTACATTTGGATATAATGGTATCTGCGCCATATTAAGAGGGCTTGGAGATTCGAAAAATCCTTTTTATTTCATCTTAATATCAAGCATACTTAATGTAATACTTGATTTATTTTTCATCAAAGAATTGCATATGGGATCTTCAGGAGCTGCCCTTGCAACAATTTTAGCACAAGGGTTTAGTTTTTTGATTGCCCTTTTTTATTTAAAAACCAAAAAATTTGCTTTCAGTCTTCGTTTTTCACATAAGAAATTTAAAAAAGATAAAGCATTATTACTCTTTAAAGTCGGTATTCCGCTTTCTTTACAAGATACATTTTTAATGCTTTCGTTTTTAATCGGTATGATTTCACTCAATAAGCTAGGGTTAATTGTTTCTGCAGCTTCGGGTATTGCCGAAAAAATTGACGGGCTTACTTTTTTGCCTTCTCTTGCCATCGGATCAGCCGTTTCTGCAATGGTGGCTCAAAATGTCGGTGCCGGCCTTGTTAAAAGAGCAAAAAAAGTGATGTATATCGGTATATTTTTAGCTCTTGTTTTTGCTGTACCAAATTATATTTTTGTGTCTTTTTTTCCTCAAAATGTTATGAGTTTAACTTCAAATAACACTGAAATTATTCAAGCCGGCGCCCTTTACTTATATTCATACAGCTCCAGTATTTTGATGATAACGATTGTATTTATGGTCAATTCATTTTTGAACGGATGCGGAGCAACAACATTTACCATGCTCAACAATTCTTTCGCCAATTTATGCGTCAGAATTCCCGCTCTTTTGATGGCAACAGATATTATTTCCGTTGGTTTTTCATCTCCTCTGACAATCTATGCTCAAGTAAGTATCGGGCTTTTATATTTTTATTCCGGACATTGGAGAAAAGCGATTATCAAAAAACGAAAATCCGCTTAAAAAAATTGATTTAATTTTTATCTTTTCCTTCCAATCGAATATTTTCCCATTAATTCAGAAAGTTCTTGACCTTGAACCTCAAGATTATCAATATCTTGTCTTAAAACGGATTGACTTGAGTCTGTTAACAGGCGTTTAAGACCTTTGCGCTCTTTTGATTTTGATGTCAAATCAACATTTTTTCTTTTAGCATTTTTTGATTTAACCCCCTCGGAATTTATTTCTTGCCGTGAAGATGGTATTTGTTGAATAGGCTTTTGATTGTCCATCTTTGAAGGAATATTTGATCGATGAATAATCGGACCTGTTCTTTTCGGTTGGCTCGGTATATCATCCGAAAAAAATATCCTTCCAAGCCACGTTGATTTAAACCATTTTATAAAAGAAACGCTTTTTTGTGGACGAATTTTAACCAAATCTTTCGGATAATATCGAGACATTTTAACCGCTCTTTGACGACCGCTTAAAACAATCTGGCGGGATTGATAAGCCATATCTGTTAATCCTTCCAATTCCGAAAAAGGTAACGCTTTTAAATTCGGATCTTGATAATCCCCAATCTCATGATTTCCACATAACCACATTCTGTATTGATACATCTTATTATTATGTTCTATCTGAATCAGTTCATATTTCGGATTTCGTCCATGTTCAACATGGATATGTGGTTGATATGAATTTTCAGAATTACCGGTCCCCGCAATATTTCCAATCCAATCCCCTGTTCTTAAAATTTGGCCTGTCTTTAAGTGTTTCATCGTTCCGGTTTCAATATGAGCAAACCGAACCATTTCCCGCCCGTCAGGACTGAACAACAAGACTTGGTTCCCAAGACCGTCTATTTTGTTATTTTCAACAATCTGACAAACCCAACCATCACAATAAGAAGGGACCCCCAAAGGAACATCTGATTTTCCTTGGGTGCCATAATCACGGCCATAGTGCCATTCACCACCTCTTCTGGGACGCCAACCAAACTGTTGATTAGGGCCATTATGTGAAAAATCCCAAGTCATAAAATCCCCCCTTTTTTTACACTCTTTAATTTTAGTATACATCAAATCTCCTTTTTTTCAAAGAAAAACTTTTTTAAGCATTTTGATAAAAGCTGTTGCATTTTTGAATAATCTTTTATATAATACAAATGCTTCTTATCGGATTTATCTCTACTTGTCCAAGGTAAGGAGTTTAAAGGTAAAATGGACTAAAAGGAGAAACGAATGTATAATCGTTTAATTTTCGATATA
>JAZNVO010000178.1:0-12938 GCA_045592885.1 Alphaproteobacteria bacterium | reverse complement strand
GATCATATGGTTAAAGAAAATCAAGCTCGAAAAGAATTATTCAAAAAAATCAAAGAAAAACAAAAATACGACATCAAAAACACCTATAACAAGAAAATAAACAAAAGGTGTTTAAACGGGGGACTTTAGATGCTTTCTTTGTTTTCAAGAAATCAAGAACTGCGCACAAAATTTGCCGTTGTCAGGGCAAAATTTTGGATGACTCTGGCTTCTGTTAGCATTGCCTTTAATTTACTCATTGTTTTAACACTTGTTCAAATGGCACCCAAGCTCAAAGCTATTGCCCAAATATTGCCCTCTCCCATGAGCACAACGGAACATATTCAAATTGATACATTACCCGCTCCAGGTTTTTTAAGCACAGATTCTATCAGCAACAAGGTCAATCGTGAGCTTCTTGATGAGATGCTTATCAGGTATTATGTCGACCGCCGAATTTCCACTTTTGCGGATAAAAATGAAATGAATTCCAGATGGGGACGATTTGGAGATATCAGTCGCCTTTCCGCACCACCTGTTTATTCAAAATTCGCAACAGGACTGGCCGAAAAAATCAAACAAATTGGTGGATTAAAAGAAACAAAAAGCGTTGACATAGTTCATATTTCAAAACTTGGTAACACATATACGGTCGAGTTTGATGTGTATACATTCAACCAATATGATTCAACCGTTCGTCCCAGAGTTCAACGAAGAAGTGCCAATATCATAATCGGACATCATCCAAAAAGAGCCTTTTTTTCCGGAAGATTCTCAAATCCGTTTGGCTTTTACATTCAACAATATGATGAAGCCGTCAAAAGGTAAATATTTTTAAAAAGAATGTTTTTTTTGGTTGATTAATTCTTTTTCTTTAGATACACTACATTTGTGATTCACAAAAAAAGAGGGAAAAATGAAAAAATATTTAATTGTATTGCTTGTTTTGGGGTTAACTGTTTTAGCCGCCTCCTGTGGTAGTGTTTATGAAAAAGAACCGGTTGGTATTGGCCCTGATTATTCCGAACTTAAGAAATCTCCTTGTGCTTGTCTTGAACTTGAAAAAGCACCAGCTTTGCCTGATTGGTTATCTTAAGAAAGCAAAATAACTCATGACAATGAGAGAGCAACCCATACAAGAAAAAACACGTGGAGAAGTTCTTTCCGAAGAAGCCGTTAAAGAAAGACGTTATCTTTGGATGGCAAGAACTTTTGCCCTTGTTTTTGTTGTTTCCATGCTCACAACCATCATGCTCATCGGAGCATTGACATCTTTAATGCCGATTGTTCGTGTTCAACCGTTTTTGCTCACAACAATGAACAAAAACGAACAAATCGTCAATGTGATAAGACCAAATTTCAGACAGATTAATATGTCAGTTCTAACTGAATCATTCATCAGACAATATTTACTCTCCTATTTCAGTGTCACATCAAACATCCAAGAACTTGAGCGTAGATGGGGAATTGATGGCGATATCAACTGGATGAGTTCCGATACCGTTTTTTCTCAATTCACACGAATGGCCGACCAATGGATTAAACAAGCAAGAGAGGAAGGCTTAACAAGAAATGTCAAAATTTTGGTAATTAATCCCTTCCGAGCAGATAAACAAGAAAACATTTGGCGTGCCGAAGTTGAATTTACCGAAATGAAGCACGGTGCAAACGAACCTGAAAAAAGCCGTTGGATTATCACAATGAATGTTGCTTTTAATCCCGTTCGCAAAGGGTTAACCTGGGAAGACAGACTTAAAAATCCGCTAGGATTTACCGTTCTTCAATTTGGGATAAAAAAAGCCGGCTCTTAATTGTTTTTTTTTAAAATTTTCTCCCCTAACAAGACATAATTTTCAGATAAAAATTTTTTTGCATTAAAAACTCATTTTTTTGCATTTTTTTGTAGACTTTTTAAATAGTTTTGTTTTATTGTGTAAATATATTACAAAAATAAAGAGGAGAGATTCTATGTTCAAACAAAAACTTTACAGACAAGGTTGGCTGTCAACGGCTGCTCTTTTTGTTTTATTTTCCGTTGTTTCACATGCTCAAGGATTGCCCACGGACGCTGAAAGTGAACGCTTGAGTGATGCCATTGCGCAAACAAACGGCGATTATGAATCTGTTAACCCGAATTATTTGCATTCACTCGGTATGCAACAAAAAGCTTGGAATGATCCGATGGCCCATTTGGGTGAAGGCCAATCAAAACCGGGATATTCAAAATATACCTGGTCACCGGATGTTATTCTTCCTATTCGTTTAAGAGAAGGGATGATGACTCTCATCAACCTACCCTCTTGGGAATTAATCGAAAAAGTGCATATCGGTTCTCCGGAATCATTCGGTGGAGAAATTGCGGCTCCAAACTCTCTTCTTTTATATGCAGATCCGGCTTATATCGGCGTTGACAGCAATATGATTATCTTTGGAAGAAGCGGAAACAGATATGTTTTTTATTTGAGAAGTGAAACATATAATGCTGAAAAAATTTCTCAATCCGTTGTGGATATTTTGGTTGGACCGAGATATACACCGGCTGAAAACGGTGGCCGTTTAGGTGCTACAAACGGAGCAACGAACAGAGCTGTCGGGAATGGATTTTTTAATTCAAACAAAGCTCCCGGTTGGGCAATGGGCAGAAGTGGCGGTCAAAATCCGCAATTAGGGATTAACACCGCTTCAACAGGTCCAAGCAATTGGCTTCAAAGTATTCCGGTAGATCCGGAGAACATCCGTTTTGATATTGATATTTATATTCCAAATCCTTCTGATGTAGATATTGCTCCGGATAACGTTTGGAGAGATAACATTTTTACATACATTGATTTGGGACCAAAGTCATTAACAATGACACAACGTCCTGTTGTGAGCCTTTTGGTTCAAGATACGGAAGTTCCTGTCGGATTCAGAACAACAGGTCCAAACAGCCGGTTAATCGTTGTTGAAGCAATCGGGGATTTGGTTTTGAGAAACGGGAAAAAGCTCATCTGTTTAAAATTAAGACGCGATCCGAGTGCTGGTCTTGAATACACAGATTACAGTGGATCAAAAAATATGACCGTTTCACCATACACGGGGCGCCCAAGTGTGATGAGCGAAGAAGCACCTGCTTTTGATCCAACGGCACTCACAGAGGAAGAGTCTTCTTTTGATTCAAAACCGATTCAAAAGAGCCCGTTAGCACCAATAGCTCAATCCTCTGAAACAGGTTATATGCCACAACAAGGCTATCTCCCTCAACAAGGAATGGATTATTCAAATCAAATGCAGGCCGGATATATGGAATTTAATGAATCTTATCAAGCACCATACGGCACTAATAAAGGATTTTATGGTTCCCAAATGGCTCCGATTCAACCAATTCCGGCAAATGTAATGAATTCTGCAAAAGCAGCCTCCGGCATTGTCGGTGTGATGAGTCAAATGCCAATCGGTGTGCAAAAAAATTCTCCGCTTGCAACAAGTGAAACTATTTCTATTGAATTGGGTACCCATGCGGACATCACTGAACTTGAAAGCATCTGGGAAAAGATTTTGCTCAAAAACAGTGATGTTTTATCGGGATATGAACCATATTATTCCGTCGATACAACGGCAGACAGTAATATGCGTGAATTGTTCCGTTTGCGTGTCGGACCGATTAAAGACATCACATTGGCAGACAAATTGTGCAAAAGATTGGGTCGTCGTGGTTTCGGATGCTCGGTTGTTCGCGTTCAATAAGATAAAAAGAATATTTTAGTTTTGGTATTTGTTCCTCATTAATGAAGTGGGTTTGCAATGAAAGAAAACAGAGGATTAAGCTCGAGTGAGCAATATGTAAAAAAAAGCAACAGAACACTTTTGTTCGGCGGATTATTGCTTCTTGTTATATTTTTTGTGGCGCTCGCCTTTATTTCCGACAAAAAGCCGATTCAAGATACAAAACCAGCGATAAACTGGGAAGTTGAAATTGAATCAACACCAGACAGTCAAGGAGGAGATGTTCCGGGATTTGAAAGGGGAGATGCTATATTGAGCGTTGTTCCTGATCAAATAGATATGAACAACGTTGTCATCGGATCTCAAGTTGAAGCCTTGATTAAATTAACGGCTGAAAACGGCAATATTCTTTATAAAGGAGCTTCATTCCTTGAAAATCAACAAGACGGATTTTCAATTGAAACAACGTGTAAAGAAAATGAAACTCTTCAAAGCGGACAAGAATGCTTAATCAAAGTTCTTTGGAACCCTGTTTCATTGAGACAATTACAAAATGTTTTAACCGTTCAATGGGAAATTGATTCTGCCGATGCTCCAGGCTTTACCGACAAAGAAAAATCAACCACCGTCCAGGTTAAAGCTCAATCAACCGATTCAAAAGATTGCGTTATTTGCGAAACTGTTTCAAAAGAAGATGCCGAAAAAGAACAAAAGTATGCCATGGGTTTAAACGGTGAGTTAATTCCGATGGATGACAATGGCACTATTGTTCTTAACGGTGAAGTGATTAAACCGACTGAAAACGGCTTATATATCAACAAAGACGGTAAAATCGTCGCCATTGCCGTTCCGGAAAAAATGCCACTTAATCTTAAAAACGAAATTATGGGTAAAATTGCTTCAAACGGTGATGTAATTGACGATAACGGAGAAAAACTCGGTCGCCTTTTAGGAGACGACACCATTGTTGATTCCGAATTGAACGTTTTGGGTGCAGCCGTTCCAATTGTTTCCGTCATGGATATGAATGGCACAATTATCGGTAAATTAATTAAAGACGGTACAATTGTGAACGATAAAGGTGCCGTCATCGGTAAACCGCTAGCAAACGGTTCTGTTTCAAACTTAAACAACCGTGTAATTGGTGTTTTGCGCCCGTGGGGTTTAGTTGCCGATTTGAACGGCATGGTCATTGGGGGAATCATTCCGGACGGTTCTGTGATGGATGCCGAAAATAACATTGTCGGAACAACAAAACCGAACGGCTTGGTTGTAAACAGCACAAATGACCTTGTCGGCGGAACAATTCCGCAGGGTGTCGCCGTTGCTCCGGGATGCAAAACAACCGGTAAAATCATGCAAAACGGGGAAATCAAAGACACATACAATCAAGTCATCGGAAAAACATTAATTGACGGTAGTGTGATCAACAATGACGGACAAGACATTGGATCAGCCATTTCAATGGGTCTTGTTATTAATGAAAAAGGAACCGTTATCGGCTTTGTGAATTCTGAAGGAAAAGCCGTCGGTCCACAAGGATCGGTTATCGGTTGTATCAATCCGGACGGATCGGTAACGGCCGGCAAAAAAACAGTCGGCGCCGTGTTACCGAAAGGTCGCATTATCGGTTGGGGATGTCAACAACTCGGCTCCGTTTTTCCAGACGGAACAGCCTTAAATGATTCTGTTGAACAAGTCGGTCGAGTGATGACAGACGGTTACGTCAGAAATGAAGATAACAAAATTATCGGCGTTGTTGTTCCCAGGGCATCTGCTATTGCGGACGGCTGTCGCTTATTAGGTCTTGTTACTCTGGGTGGAGAACTTGAAAATAATCAAGGCGAATCCATTGGATGTATGACACCGGATAAAACCGTTGTTGATAATGACGGAAAACTCATTGGTGCTCTGGCTATCAAAGGCGTTGTTGCTAACAAAGAAGGAGTTGTCATCGGCCGTGTTCGTTTAGACGGGAAAGTGATGGATCTGAAAGGAAAAATTATCGGATGTTTGCAAGAAGACGGCTCCGTGATCTCAATTGATGGGAAAGAGGTTTTGGGAACGGTTGTCAGCGGAACAAACGGAACAGGCGGCGCCAGCACCGGTGTTGTCGTTGATGCAAACGGTAACCCGACAGGCTGGACGGTTATGGGCAATGAAGTTTTTGATGCAAACGGTAACAAAATCGGCACCATTGATCAAGACGGAATTGTTTCTGCCGAAAACGGCAAGTTTTTGGGTGTGATTCCGCCAGATGGTGTCATCGTGTCACCGGAGGGATTAATCCTTGGTCGTTATAACTCAAAAAGCGGATTTGGCGTCAATCAAGAAGGAGAACGTTTTGCCAAAGTGTTGCCAAACTTAACGGCAATCAGTGGAGAAACAAGTCAAATCATCGGAACTCTTATTGCTGATAAAACCGGCTTTATGGATTTAGATAACATCTATTTAGGAGCCATGGGTGTTGATGGCACATTAAAAAATGCCGAAGGAGATGTGATCGGAGCTATCAGAGCAAACGGAACACTCACAGATAAAGACGGAAAAATTCTCGGATTTCAAATGCCCAAAGGGAAAGTCCTTTCCGCTTTGGGTCAAGAAATCGGATCCGTTTCACCAAAAGGAGAAGTGATTTCTTTAAAGAAAAGTGTCATTGGTAAAATCTTGCCAAATGGTCTTGCCGTTTCAGAAGACGGAAAACTTCTCGGTGGTGTCTTTAAACGCTTATCATTGGCCTTTTCAGGGGAAGAATTTATCGGATATCCAAGTGTCACCGGTGCTGTTTTAGATAAAAACGGAAACATTGCCGGTCAAGCCACACCGTTTGGCGTTGTAATTAATGACAGCGGTGTTATTGCAAGAATGATTCCGTTTGGTGTTTATGTGGATGCAAAACACGAATTAATCGGATGGACGGGTTTTGATGCTGATTTGGTCGGTAAAAACGCTCGTTCCGCCGGCAGATTGGTTTCAAATGGCATTGCTTTTGACAAAGCCGGTGAACAAATCGGTTATCTTGTCAAAACGGGATTAGCCGTCAAACCGAACGGAAAAAAACTTGGGTTTATGTCAATTGATAATTCGATTCAAACGGAAAAAGATAAAGGATATTTATATGCCTCTGATTTCATTTATAACAATATGGATGAAGTCATCGGACGCATCTTACCTCTTGGTATCGGAGTTGACGTAAACGGAAAATTTGCGGGCGTTTTAGGTCATGACGGCCTTATTACTCTTGGAAAAACAACTCTGGGATATGTGTTAAGTGATAACCGTATTGCCAATGCAAAAAGTGACATTACAGGAACATTTGTTCCACTTAATTCTGTCGGTTACACACATAATAATCAAAACACTTATGTGATTAACGAATTTGGAGAAGCCGTTGATTCAAAAGGGAAAACAAAAGGGCTTGTCATTGCACCGCAAACAGTTGCAAAAGAAGGATTCTTTGTTGCAAGATTGTCGGATAAAGACTTGTTTGTGGCCGAAAATACCGTTGGCAAAACAATGGGCCTTATGGTTTCAAATGGAGATATTGTTAAAATCGGCAGTTCAAAACAAGCCGGTTCCGTAATGATGAACGGTTTTGCTTCAAACTTGGTCAAACAAATTCAAGGAAGTTTCATTCAAGCTGGTCCCGCTGTTTCAAATTCACTTAACACAGTCGGTCGTGAAAGTTTGAGTGGAACAATTTTCTTAAGAGGAAAAAAAGAATCCTCCGTTGCAGGAACAAGAGTTTTGTTTAATGAAAAAGATATCATTCGCGGGATGACACTTCCGGTCAGCACCTTTGTCGGTAAATCCGGTCTTTTCATCGGACAAACACAAACAGCTGCAACCATTACCAATCAGGATGAAAAAAATATTGCTATGCAAACACCGTTTGGTTTTGCTTTGACAACAGATGGCGTTTGGGCTGGAGGTAAAGCTCCATTCGGTGTAGCCGTTGATGATGATGCAAAGCTCATCGGAACAGTTGCAACAGATGGTGCCGTTATCGGAGCAGATAACAAAATGACAGGCCGCGCCTTAAGTGACGGATCGGTTGCTGATATCCAAGATAAATCTTTATATAACACCATGCCACAAAAAGGCGGTCTTGTACAACAAGGGTTGCCATTCAATTATCGAGGAACGGTAATGGGACGCACAACGCTCGGCGGGGATGTTATTGATGCAACGGATAATAAAACAAACCGCATTTTGGATGACGGAACAATTTTGGGGACAGATGAACCGTTAGCCGGCGCAATTTTGCCATTCCACACAGCTGTTTCACAAGAAGGGACCTTTATGGGAACTCTTTCTCACAAAGGCCAAATCGTTATGCCAAATGGCGAACTCAAAGGTCAAATTGCCGTGAACGGAACAGTCAAAGAAGGAAAATTCAAAATCACAGGGGCCTTGGTTCCTTCTCAATTAATCACAAATGATTGTAAAGTTGTCGGTTCTGTGACATTTTCAGGTCAAGTCATTGATTCAAAAGGAACAGTTGTCGGACGCATTTTGCCGGACAAATGGGCTGTTAATTCATCAGGAGACAGAATTGGTCGTGTTACAAGAAACGGTATTGTTATGTCACCGGAAGGGAAATACATCGGCCGAACAATGCCGGACTCAACCGTTGTGGATGAAACAGGTGTTAACATCGGATGTAGCCGAAATGACGGCACCGTTGTTGACCACAAAACCGGCGAAGTCATCGGGGCAACACATGAACGTGGCCTTATTTTAGGAAAAGACGGCAAACCACTTGGTCGTATCAAATTGAACGGTGATGTTGTTGATATTAACAACAACAAAATCGGTGTCTTACGGGCAGATGGTAATGTTGTGAACGAAAAAGGAGAAATTATCGGTCGAAATGTTTCAAGAGATGAAGAAATTCTCTTTAATGAAAAGGGAGAAATTGAAGGAACAATCTCTTCAAGCGGAACCGTCAAGGACAATAAAGGAGATGTCTTATTTACCGTTCAACCGGATGGAACAATTGTTGATTCTGAAGGGAATGAAATCGGTAAATTAGATGAAAACGGAGATATCCCAAGCGATATTGAGAACGCTATTCTTGTTGACGCAAACGGGAATGTCTTCGGCAAAATTTCCGGATGCGATGTTCTTAATCTTCAAAATGAAAAAATTGCTTCCATTATGCCAAATGGCTCTATTGTTGATTTGAATGGTGAAATTTATGCAACAATCCATGAAGATGGCAAACTTTTAGATAAAGACGGTAATGATATGGGCCAAATTAAAGGTCTTGATCTGCGTTTGGATAAATGCGGTATCAAATCTTTATCAGAAGACGAGTTGGAAGCCTTACGCAATGGAACAAGTGGCGGACACGGTCAAGCCGGCACGCGCCGAATCTCTTTTGGCGGAAAACTTTATGAAGTGACCCCAGACGGAACAATTTTGGATGAGAAGAATGAAATTCTCGGCTTCATCCAAGACGGAAAACCCGTCAGCGTGGATGGTCGTCCTTTACACACGGGAGGGGATGAACAAGGCCGCATTCGTCCGTCATCAACGGATAAGAAATTAAAACCGACACAAGAACAAGTTCAACAAATGCAAGAAATTCTTTCAAAGAAAAGAGAAAGCATGAAAGCCGGCATGGGCTCCAGAGGCGTGATTAAACCCAGTGCCATCATTCAAGCCATGGCACGAAAGAAAAAAGATGCAAACTGGGATTCAATCGGTGTCGGGAAAATTGTTTCTTCCTATCCGGTGGATATGTCACGTATGATTTTGAAAGATAAAGCCATTCCAGCCGTCTTAACAAGATCAATCGACTCCAGATATTCCGAATCACCTGTCACCGCCATTGTTGAACGTCATATTTATTCCGAAAAAGGAAGAAATATTATCATTCCGGCCGGTTCCAGATTGATCGGAACGTTTGCAGGAGAACAAGGAACTGATAAACGTGCAGCAAAACTTGAAATTACTTGGCAACGACTTATCCGTCCGGATGGTGGCGCATTCTCTTTCGAAGGAACATCGGGAGATGCTCAAGGACGTGGCGGCGTTGCAGCTTATCTTGATGATGAATTGGTCAAAAAATTCGGTAAACCAATTATGACAAGCGTTGTCACCTCAGCTATTTCCTATATGATGGCAACAAATGAAGATATGTACACCGATATGTATGGGAACAAAATAACCACTTCCAAAGAAGAAGCTGCCAATGATGCCAGAGAAAACTTCATTGAATCCATGCAAACAATCTTTGATCAGTTAATTCAAGATGCTTCTGCTATTCCGGTTGTTATTTATGTCCCGTCAGGCACCCGTTTAACCGTCTTCCCGAACGAAGATTTGTGGTTAAGATCTGAAGAAGATGATGTTGCTGAAGCAGGTGAAACTTCAACAGAAGCCCAAACACCAGATACATCTTCTTGGATTGACACAAGAAATTCACCGGAAGAAACTGAAGAAACAGTTGAAGAGGAAACTTCCGAAGAAGATGATGATACCGCCGAAGAGCTTTCTGACGATGAAAGCGACGAAAAATATTATCAACCGTCTGATAAATATCAAGAACAAAAAACAGAATCCAATAAAAACGAAGAAGAACCGGTTTATATTGGGGATAGCGTCGAAAAACAACCGATGAAAGAACGAAAGGTAACTCCTGTTCTTCCCAAAACCGGCTCAACGGACAAACTGTTTTAATTATAAAGGGGTCACAAATGGGGGAATTATCAATTGCAGATACATATCGGGTTTTGGAATCCGCTTTAAGACCCCTTTCATATTGGTATAGTCAAGATAATGTTGAAGAAGTCGCGGTAGATTCTCCCGGAGGAATTTGGCTTCGATTAAGAGGTCGCCACGCCCATCCTTGGCATTATTATGAAGATCCGAAATTAACACGAGAATATTTGAATAATATCATGTATATTATTGCAAATTCTTATGATTATGCTTTTGATCCCACACAAGGAACTCCCACAGTTTATGCCACTTTGCCAGGTGGTCACCGTTTTACCGGTATTGCCGGCAGAAACGTCATGTATGATAACAATGACTTAACCGGTGGTATCGCTATGGCGATTCGTGTTTATAAAGAAGACGTGAATATTTCAATGAGCGATTTTGGTCTCAGCATCGGTGAAAGATTGCGCCCAATAAACAGATTGAAACAAGTGGAAGATCCGGATGATCCGTTTGAACGGTTGATGCTTTCCATTAAGCGTGGTGATCACGTTTTAATTTCCGGTGCAACGGCAACAGGTAAAACAACCTTTTTAAATAATTTGATTAAAGTTTTAGATCCACATAAACGGATTTTAACCATCGAAGACACCCGAGAACTTATTGTTCCGCACAAAAATCGTGTTCATATTGTTTTACCTCGAACTGAATTGACAAATAATTTTGATTATAAAAAAGTGATTGACCTTGCTGTTCGTTTCACGCCGGATGCCATTATCGGCGGTGAAATTTCAACATCAAACGCAGGTGCTTTATGGGAATTAATGGGATCCGGTCATGAAAACTGTTTTGCCACTATTCACGCGGAAAATCCCGATGCGGCTTATAAAGCCTTTATCGGTCGAATTTTGCACTCATATCCAACAACGGACAGAGAAAAAACATATCGCGAAATGAAGGAAAAATTGCGTGTCGTTCAAATTAACCGTGATGGGAATATTCGGGCCGTTACAGAAGTTACATAATCTTTCTTTATTTTTTTTAGTCGGTTTAAGAGATTTTATATTTTATATAAAATCTCTTTTTTATACTTTTTATTCTTGACAATTTATTTTTATGTATTATATGTATAATATGCAATAACAAAACACAAAAGGAGGTTTTATATGTTAACACAAGAAGAAAAAGCAAAACGATATGATATCATTGAACGAGGGATTCAAAAAAAATTACAACGCATACAAGATGATTTGATGATTGATTTTAAATGCCCGCTTCATAAAATTCCACCCCGTGAATTAGAACAATCTGTTGAGGAAGAGGTGAAATATTATTTAGATGAACTTTTTTCAGGTCAGGCGGAACCCTTTTTCCTGTTTGATTATATCATCAGCGAAAATGTGCCTGTCAGTTTAAGTTATGGAAATCCTTATAAAAGAAAAATCATCAATTAAAAGTGACTTTTTTATGATGTCGAAGAACAGAATCAATCTCTTCTTTTGAAAGCTCTTCCAATGACAAAAACCAAGCACCGGATTTATTACGAACATCATTAGCCACACTATTGACTTCGTTAATATTATCCGGTGCTTTTGGAACAATATCGTCCCCCGGTTGCCAATTTGCCGGTGTTGAGATATTTAATTTATCTGAAAGTTGTAAGCTGATTAAAATACGTTTAAGTTCATCAAAATTTCTTCCGGTTGAAAAAGGATAAAATAAAATTGCACGGATGATACCTTTTGGATCAATAAAAAAAACACTTCGAACCGCTTTTACCTTTGATATATTCGGATGAATCATTCCATACTTAGATGCAATTTCACCGGATAAATCTGCAATAAGCGGAAATTTAATTTTTGTATTCGTAATTCCATGAAAAGAAATTTCTGTTTCAATTTTATAAAGCCATTCTAAATGACTGGATAACCCATCAACAGATAATCCAAGCAATTTTGTATTTAACTTTTCAAATTCTTTCATCATTTCAGCAAAAAAAATAAATTCCGTTGTGCAGACTGCACTAAAATCAGATGGATGCGAAAACAAAATAACCCAATGCCCTTCAAAATCAACCGGAAAAAATATCTTTCCAAGAGTTGAGTCAGCTTCAAATGAAGGGGCTTTATCCCCTATTCCCAAGCAAGAAAAATTTTGATTTACCGCATCTTTATTTTCCGACATTTTTTGCTCCTTTTTTATTTTAAATAGAGCTGAAAAAAATATTCACAACCTCGACTTTTGTGCATAAAAAAACGAGGCCGAACAGCCCCGTTTTTTTTATTCTTTTCATTTAGAAATGATATGTTGCTTTAATCATCCCAGAATGATTTTGATAATCTTTTTTAAATCCACCTAAATAATCCAAACTCAACTCAATGTTATCAAGTGTTGCGGATACCCCAACACCGGTTTCAACACCAAAACGATCTAAACTTTCGCCTTTAACTTGATAACCTAAGCCTTCTACGAATGACACTGTTGCAACGGTATCATCAGTGATTAAATCATATGTGGCATAAATTTTGGCACTTGGTTCAACAACCCAATCATTAATTTCTGTAGTAATATTAAACTTAGCTCCA
>JAZNVO010000177.1:0-1780 GCA_045592885.1 Alphaproteobacteria bacterium | reverse complement strand
GAGTTGATATAAAAAGAGATTTCTTTCTTTGCGTTTTCAGCTTCTAAAAATAAAAGTTGAGCACAGATAAGAGATGCCACCTGATCATTGACTTCGCCTGTCAAAAAGATGATTCTTTCTTTAAGTAATCTGGAATAAATGTCGAATGCTCTTTCTCCTCTGCCGGTTTGTTCAATGACCGTTGGGACAAGCATATCTAACACCGGACTTAACTTATCTGAATAACGCATTTTAAAGAACTCCTTATTTTTTTTATTGACTTTTATTTTTTCGGGGCATCCGGATTGTAAGCATACAATTCGTCAGCTGAAAGGTTTTCTTCGTTAATTTTAACAACCGTCAAAATATAATCAACAACTTTTTCTTCAAACAATGGGGCTTTTAAACCATCCAATGCTTGTGGATTTTTTTGATAGTATTCGAAAACAACTTTTTCTTGTCCTGGATAACGACGAGCTTCGGCAACAACTGCTTTTGTTAAATCATCTTGTGTCAAAGAGATTTTGTTTTCGTTTGCAATTTCGGCAAGTAAAAGACCTAAACGGACTCTGCGTTCTGCAATGGCTTTATATTCCGTTTTTAAATCATCTTCTGATTTTGCTTTTTCTTCTTCATCCAATTGATTATTTTTCTTGGCTTCTTCAAATTGTTGCCAGATGGAGTTGAATTCTAACTCAACCATGCCGGCCGGAACTTCAAAGGAATGAGTTTCTGCCAAAGCATCTAAAAGGGCACGTTTTGTGTGCATACGAGCAACGTTTTGATATTCTTTATCCAATTCCGTTTTGATCATCTCTTTCAATTTTTCAAGAGATTCGGAACCGAACATTTTTGCAAATTCGTCATCAATAGCAGGTGTCACCATTTGGCGTAATTCTTTGATAACTGTTTTGAACACGGCTTTTTTACCGGCCAAATCCTTGGCATGATAATTTTCCGGGAAAGAAACGTTTACTTCGACCTCTTCACCAATGTTTTTACCCGTTAATTGATCTTCGAACCCCGGAATGAATGTGTTTGAACCTAAGGCAAGGTAATAATCTTTACCGTTACCGCCTTTGAATTCTTCGCCGTCAATTGTTCCATTAAAGTCAATAACAATTACATCTCCTGTTTTTGTTTCTCTTTTTTCATCTAGAGGAGCTGTTGTTTTCTTTGCATTAGCCAATTTTTCGATTGCGGCATCAATTTCTTTATCCGTTGCAACTGCAACCAATTTTTTGACTTCCAATTTTGTCAAATCAGCCGGTTTGATTTCCGGTAAGGCTTCAACGTCCATTTTAAATTCGATGTCTTTACCGTCTTCAAATGTTGTTAATTCAATTTTTGGGCGTAAGGCCGGACGGATTTTGTTTTCTTCTAAAGTTTTTGTGGCTTTTTCTTGAACCAATGTATCCAAAACTTCACCTTTGACGGCATTTTCATATTTTGTTTTGATAAGATTCAACGGGGCTTGACCCGGACGGAAACCTTGAATTTTTGCTTCCTTTCTGACTTCTTCCAATTTGGCTGTGATTTTGTCGGCAAATTCTTGAGCCGGAATCACAACTGTGAAAGAGTGAGCTAACTTTTGTTTTGTCATTTCATAAATCCTTTTTATATCTAACTGTTGGTGCGGATGAAGAGACTCGAACTCCCACGCCTCTCGGCAACGGCTTCTAAGACCGTCGTGTCTACCATTCCACCACATCCGCTTTCTTGATTAATCATTGAAAAATCAAAGAAAATTTCTGTTTTGCTCTATGTGACCTGAAAAATTTTTCACATAATCAACAGACTA
>JAZNVO010000176.1:0-9026 GCA_045592885.1 Alphaproteobacteria bacterium | reverse complement strand
CGATATTCCGCCCGTGATGTAAACAAACGATATGGTTCATCAATACCCATAGTAGTGATGTCATCAATCATCACACCCAGATAGGAATCAGCTCTGTCAAAGATGAGTTCTTTACCGGTTTTTAAAGCCCTATGAGCAGCATTTACACCAGCCAACAAGCCTTGACCTGCCGCCTCTTCATAACCCGTTGTGCCATTGATTTGACCGGCTAAAAAAAGACCTTTTATCTTTTTTGTTTCAAGCGATAATTTCAATTCTTTCGGATCAACATAATCATATTCAATCGCATAGGCATATCTTAAAATCTTAACATTTTCAAGCCCAGGAATCGACCGTAAAAAGGCTTCTTGCACATCTTTTGGAAGCGATGTTGAAATTCCGTTCGGATAAACACTGATTCCCTCTCTTGTTTCAGGTTCTAAGAAAATATGATGCGACTCCCGACCTTGAAAACGAACAAGTTTGTCTTCTATACTCGGGCAATATCTCGGACCGATAGAGTTGATTTGACCTGAGTAAAGCGGTGCCCGATCCAAATTATCCAAAATTATTTTATGTGTATCCAACGTTGTATGGGTAATAAAACACGGCACCTGTTTCGGGTCAAAATCCTTTGTCATAAATGAAAACGGTTTGGGTGGATTATCCCCATCCTGCACCTCAGTTAATTCCCAATTAATCGTGTCTTTATCCAAGCGAGCCGGTGTTCCCGTTTTTAACCGACCCAATTGCAATCCCATTTGAAGAAGGCTTGGTGTGATGCCCTTACTGGGTTCTTCTCCAAAACGCCCCCCTTCAACTTTTTCAGGACCAACATGCATCAATCCGTTCAAAAAAGTGCCCGTTGTGACAACAACGCTCGAAGCCAAAATTTCTTCTCCAGCAACTTGAACACCCATTATTTCACCAGCCTGAAACAAAAGGGCTTGCGCATCGCCTTCTCTAATTGTTAAATTCGGATAAGAAAGCAAAATTTCTTGCATATATTTCTTATATTCTTCTTTGTCAGCTTGAGCTCTGGGACCTTGAACAGCTGGACCTTTCGAACGGTTCAGTATACGAAATTGAATCCCCGTCTTGTCAATCACACGCCCCATCAGTCCATCAAGAGCATCAATTTCACGAACAAGTGTTCCCTTTCCCAAACCACCAATGGCCGGGTTACATGACATATCTGCAATTGTTGAAATGTGATGGGTTATCAAAAGCGTTTTTGCACCCACACGTGCCGATGCTGCCGCAGCTTCGCACCCTGCATGTCCGCCACCAATCACTATCACATCATATGTCATTTTTGCTTCCTTTAAAAAAAATTTTTCTTTTCATCGTATCAAAATTTTGAAACAAAGTAAAGTTTTCAAAACCACTAAAAATCAATTTTTGGTATAGGAAAAAGAACGCACAAGTTGCCTCCAAAAAGAAGGTTTGTTTTGTTGTTTACTTATCACTTTTTTAGTATGCACCCCTTCGTTTTCTTTTTTGGGATACTCATTGAAAAGTTGACGAAGAGTCTCTTTATCCTCTTCTTTAAAAAAGTCTTCAATCATATCAAGTGGTGTTCTATTTTTATTATCCCTTACAGTTTTATCCGCCCCTGCTTGAAGAAGCGCTTTTACCGCATTTATATTATTAAACGACACCGCCTGATGCAATGGCGTTTGTCCCCAACAGTTTTCTTTCACATTTAAATCAGCACCAGCTTCAATCAAAAGCTCCGTTATACCAGTATCCTTTAAAACCGCCCCATGAAGAGCCGTTCTCCCTCGGTGATTACACCCATTTAAATTAATTGTATCTTTTTTTTGCAAAAAGAGTTTCATAATTTCAATATGCCCCATAGAGGCGGCCAATTGCAATGGCGTTTCATTAAAAGCACAAGGTTGATCAATGTGTGCCCCCCAATCCAACAATGTTTTAACAACTTTTGTATGTCCTTCATAAACCGCCACAAATAAGCTGGACCAATTATTATGAGGATGAAGATTATGAATGTTCGGACGGATCTCAGGCATTCTCTCCAAAAACATCCGAACTGCACCATCATTTCCTTGTGAAACGGCTTTCCAAAATCCCTGTTCGATATTTTCTTTTAAAAAAGACATATAAAAAAACCTCCTTATGCCAATTAAAAAAACAGGCCCGCTTTTCCTTCCTCCAAAAAAAACGGGCACATTTATAGTAGCACAAAAGGGTTATTATGTCAATATTTTTATTTATTTCTTAAATAAATCTATTTCCCGATGCAAAAATCACGAAACACAACATCCAAAAGCTCATCCGTTTCAATTTTTCCGACAATACGGGCCAATGCTCTGGCACTTAAACGCAAATCTTCGGCTTTGAGTTCAATTTCGGGGGCAATCAAAGCGCTTTTTAATGAAAGAAGACAATCTTTCAATGCCACACGATATCGCTCTCTTGTAATCACGCCATTGGTATCCGGAGCAAAATTTTCTTTCAGATAAGAGGCAATTTTTTCTTGCAACTCTTTGAACCCTTCTTTTGTTTTAGCACTCATAAAAATTTCATCCGCAGAACCTTTTTTATGAACAATGTCAATTTTGTTCCACACAGTAATTACCGGTATATCTTTCAAATTTTCAGGCAACGGTTCTTTATTCGGATAATTTTTGATATCACATACATGCAAAATCAAATCAGAGCTTTCAGCCTTTCTGACCGCTCTTTTAATCCCTTCTGCCTCAATGGATTCTAAACTTTCGCGAAGACCGGCCGTATCCGCCAAACAAACGGGAAACCCTTCAATATCCAAATAACTTTCAACAACATCTCGGGTTGTTCCTGCAATATCGGAAACAATGGCAACATCTTTTTTTGAAAGCAAATTAATCAATGATGATTTACCAACATTCGGTTCACCGATAATCGCAATTTGAAAACCGTTTCTTAACCGTTCACCTTTTTGATTGTCACTCAAATGAGTTTCAATTTTTCCGATCAGTTCTTGAATTCCTTTGTCAATCACTTCCATTTTTTCAGGCGGAATGTCTTCTTCAGGAAAATCAATAAACGCTTCCAAATAAGCCATATCGTGAACCAAAGCTTTTCGCCAATTCTCATAAAGATTGCCTAATGCTCCTTGCATTTGAGTCAATGCCTGTTTTTGTTGCAACTTTGTTTGCGCATCAATCAAATCCATCAGTCCTTCAGCAGAGGTCAAATCCATTTTTCCAAAGACAACTGCTCGTCTTGAAAATTCACCGGCTTCAGCAGGACGCAGGTTTTTAAAACCGGCCAGGACTTCAAAAACACTTCTGATAACAGCGCCGCCCCCATGAACTTGAAACTCCACAACATCTTCACCCGTAAAACTGTTCGGTCCTTTAAAATAAAGGCAAAGCGCTTCATCAATCACACTATCTTCTTCATCATAAAGTTTTGAAAAATAGGCGTAACGCGGTTTCGGATTTGAAATTTTTGTCATTTTTTCAAAAACAGTTAATGCTTCCGTTCCGGACAAACGAATCACCGCAACACCTCCTTTTCCGGCACCGGAAGAAAGCGCATAAATCGTTTCATTCATGGAATAAGCCATTTTTTAAATCCCTTTCAACACTTTGACAAATTGAGCCCGCACTTCTTCAATACCAATATTTTTTTCAGAGCTGGTCACCAAAATTTCAGGATAAGCTGCTACATGTTTTTTGGCAATTTCCGTTGTGGATGCCAACACTTTTTCACAATCCGTTTTTTTTATTTTATCAATCTTTGTCAAAATGATTTGATAGCTGACAGCCGCTGCATCCAGCATTTTCATAATCTTCACATCCACTTCTTTGATACCGTGACGTGAATCAATGAGCAAAAAGACCCGTTTTAATTGCACACGCCCTCGTAAATAATCATGAATCAACCGTGTCCATGCTTGCACCATTTTTTCGGGTGCTGCCGCATAACCATACCCCGGCAAATCAACGATATAAAAACCGCTTTCAGCTTTAAAAAAATTAAGTTCTTGCGTTCTTCCTGGCGTATTGGAAGCACGGGCCAACCCTCTTGTCAGCGTGACCGCATTAATCAATGAAGATTTGCCCACATTGGACCGCCCCGCAAAAGCAAATTCAAAACTTTCCCCCACCGGCAGTTGATCCACACTTGCCACCCCGCGCAAAAAAACAGGGCTTTTTTTAAAGAGGTCATTTCCCTCTTTTTTGAGCTTTTCAGTTTGCTCTTCAAGGGACAAAAATTGCATTATTCAACTCCTACTTTTTTCATAATATATTTTTGTTGCAAAATGGAAAGAATATTGCTCCATGTCCAATAAATAATCAAACCGGAAGCAAAGGATGCCATCATTAATGTGAAAATAACCGGCAAAAACTGCATCATTTTGGCTTGTGTTTGATCTGCAGGAGCAGGAGAAAGTTTTTGTTGTATATACATTGTCAAGCCCATCAAAATCGGCCAAACCCCGATGCAAAGAAATGCCGGCACTTCATAACCAAAATATCCGAAACCATTCAACACCGTCAACGGATCCGGCATTGATAAATCCTCAATCCATCCGAAAAATGGCGCTTGGCGCATATTAATTGAAATGGAAAGAACTTTATATAAAGCAAAGAAAACCGGAATTTGCAACAACAACGGTAAACACCCGGAAGCCGGATTGATTTTTTCTCTACGATACAGATTTGCCATCTCAATTTGAAGACGTTGCCTGTCATTTTTAAAACGTTCCTGAACCTGTTTCATTTTCGGTTGAACTTTGCGCATCTTTGCCATACTTTCATATGATTTTGTGGCAATCGGCAAAAGAGCAATTCGGATAATCGTTGCAAACACAAGAATCGCCACCCCCATGTTCCCGATTAAAGAATATAAATAATTCAAAAAATGTAAAAACGGTTGGGTCAAAAAACGGAACCAACCAAAATCAATGCTCAAATCAAAGTTTTTGATATTTAAGGCTTTTTGATAATCGTTAATTACATCAATATCTTTAGCACCTGCAAAAATCATCACTTTTTTCGTCAAGCTTTCACCCGGTTGAATCACAAGATTATCCGTTTCAAAAGAGGCCACATATTTCCCGTCTTTATCTTTTGAAAAACCAATACCAAGCGGTGTTTCTTTTTCAAAAATCATCAACCCTTGCCAATATTTATCTGTCAATCCAAACCAACCATCACGCGTTCTGCCCGAATAAATGAGAGGTTTATCTTCATATTTTTCTTCCACCAACCCATCATTTAAAAATCCAACAAATCCTTGATGAACTGTTGAAACCGGAGGCATTTCATTCATCTTTCTTTCAAAACCACCAGATAAATAGGCTTTGATTGCGACGGGCTTCAAATTTGTGATTTTATCAGAAATAGAAAGCATATATTTTTCATCTAAATCAACCCTGCGTTCAATTTTTACATCTTCATTTTGAAAAATAAAAACCTTTTTACCTTCATTTAAAGCTTCTTCATCCAAAACCCAAAAAGAATTCAAATGAGGCATATTTACATCCTTACTCTGCCACATCAAATTGGTTTGATAATTCTCATCAAAAAGCTGAACTTTTTTTGAATCCTCGTCAATCGTTTCTTTATATTTGAGAAGTGACAAACTTGTTAATCCGCCTAAAGCCGGATCAAAAGAAGCTTTCACAAAGTCATTTTGAATTTCAATCGGATCGGCTTTTTTGGAGATCGCTACCATTTCAGACACACCCGTTTCAGTTGAATTTTGAACCAAAGTTTCATCTGTTGTCTCAATGGCTGTCTTTTCAACAGATGATTGATTTTCAACTCCTTTTGGCTCACTCATATAGTTAAATCCAAAAAAAATCAACGTCACCAAAATCATGGCAACCATCATATTTTTCACTTCTTCTTTTTGCGGATTTTCTGGTTTTATTGACATTTATTTTCCCTTATTTTGATAACTTCTTCGGAACGGGATCATAACCCGACCCGCCCCACGGATGACATTTTAAAAGTCGTTTGCCCGTTAAAATAGCACCTTTTAACACCCCATGCAACAAAAAAGCTTCTTTAGCGTAATCGGAACAAGTCGGTTGAAAACGACAAATATTTCCCTTGATAGGTGATATCAATAATTGATATCCCCGAATCAATGACAAACAAAGAAAAAGAGCAATTTTGTTAAGAGCGGGCATCTTCTTTTATTTCCTCTTTTTCCTGCACTTTTTTGATAAAAGATTTCATCAGGTATTTAAGTTCTTTTTGAAGGATTTTGAAATCTTCCTCCAAAGCACCTACTCTTGCAACAATCACATAATCATATCCTTGCACGGCATATTTTTTGAAAACAAAACGAGCCACCTCCCTTAACCGTCTTCGAATACGATTGCGCACAACTGCTTTTCCCATTTTTTTTGTCACCGTAAAACCAAGGCGAGCTTCTTTTGTTTCCTCCTGCGAAACTACCTGCAAAATCATATTTTTGGCAACGAATTTTTTACCGTTATGTGTCGCTTTTAAAAACATACGGCGTTTTTTCATTCTTTGCGGTTGACCGTTCATCCCGATAATCATCTTTTTCTTTCAATAAAAAAAAGGAACAATATCGCATCGCTCCCTTTTATTTATAGTTTAAACTTATATTCGCCTTTTCGGGTTATTAGGCGCTTAAAACTTTGCGACCTTTACGACGACGGGCATTCAAAACTTTGCGACCGCCTAATGTGGCCATTCTTGCTCTAAAACCATGACGGCGTGTCCGAACAAGCTTACTTGGTTGATATGTGCGTTTCATCTTATTTCTCCTTAAATTAACATCATTTTGGCATTATCAGACCGCCTGTTTCGGGCCTGTTTTATTTAAAGTGTTCTTCTTTATACAGTTTTTATATAAGAAAGTCAAGCATTTTTTTATAAAATTAAAAAATTAATCACGGATACGCGCTTTTTCCGTTTCAAGATATTTTTCAAGTCCCAATAATTTGTTCATTTCGCGAACATTCAAATTTTCAAGATTCACTCTTTCTAAATGATCTAACGCAGCGTTAATCATACCTTCATATTCAATGCGTTCTTCTGCTGTGAGTTTTGCCAAATCCCGTCTGATACGGGGTAAATCCGCGGCAATGCGAGATCTTTCATCTCCCAACCCTTCAAGCAAAATCCGCTGCGCTGCCGTTGTTTTCAAATGCAACCGTTTGTTTTTTTCAAGCGGACGAATCACTCTTTCGTCTTTTGTCCTTTCCGTTTGGGTAACATGTTGAAGGCGTGCTCTGTCTTTTGCAAAACTGACCACAACAAAACAACGATATAAATGCGTGAGCAATCGATCAGCTGCCGTTTTTCGTTCCGATCCATCCGGAATTTTAGAATAAATATCCGCTGCCAATTGATATTCAAGCAAAATATCACGTTCTACTTTTGTCACGATATCGAGTTCTTCTTTTGTCACAATCCCGTCAACAAACACATTTTTCAAAAAATTAATCAAATCCCGATATCTTGATAATGTCGGAAATCTGGAATTTTTACGATATGCCTTAACTTTGTGTGTATAAAAAGCCTCTTCACCCATAGAAAACCCCTTTTTATCCGCCCAATTCGTTCAGTCCGGACATTCTTGCCAATGACTGACCGAGATTGACTCCTTGCAATGCCATTTGCATTGCCCCTTTTGATTTCATTTCACTTAATCCCGTCACCAACTTTTCAGCCCAAGATTGATACCCTTGCTTGTCTTCAGCGGTTGTTTTTGTGTCAAATTCCTGAAACAAATCCGGCATCATAGCCTTTAATCTTGCTTCCGGATCTTTCAAAAAATCCATTAACATCAATGATCCCAAAATAACAGGAGAACTGTCAGCCATTTGAAGTTTTATGGACCGATTATCCTTTTCCAATATTGCATCCGTCACCAAATATCCAAGTTTCCGCGGAACATAAGATTCTTGACGTGGACCAAAATAAGCATCAGCTACATCCATTTTTTCAAGCTGTTCCAAGCGCTTTCTTTCCATTTTTTCCCGAAGAAGAGCAGCTTTAACATAGGCATTTTTCAAATGGGAAGACAAAACATCTGCACCCATAATTTTGGAATCATCCATACCGAGAGTTGCTGAAAAGGCGACAACGCCCAACAATTGCCCCAACAATTGAGACTTCACAAAATCCACCGTTTGAACATCTTCATCGGTAAGCTCATCTTTGTTTAACAATGTTGTCAACTTATCAACATAAGCCGATTGAAGAGCTTGTTGCTTTATCAAGTCCGATGCATTAACTTCAATTTGCGTCTCTTCTTGAAGAAACTCACTTTTTTCTTCCACTTCTTGTTGTGAAGAAAACTCTTCATGTTCCTCTTCAGTTTCATCTTGTACAAAAGATTTTTCCTCTTCCAAAACCTCTTCTTCATTGACTGGTTCAGAAGAGAGCTCTTCTTCTTTATCTTCCTGTTGGAAAGCGAGCTCTTCTTTTTCTTGCGGTTCTTTTGTTTCGTTTTCCATCATTTAACCCACCTTATATTAAATAACATCCTATTTCTTATTTTACCACATCTATTTATTTTGTCAAGTGTTTTAGAACAGAGAACGGATTTTCCTTCACATCATCCGCTTTTAACTCATAATAAGTGAAAATATCATCTGTTTTTTTCGGAAATGGATCCAAGGCCAAACCAAACTGTTCTTGAATCAAATCATAAAAATAAATACGCCCGTTTTGAATCAAATCAACATCTTCTTCCTCGGGGGAAAAATCTTCTTTTTTTAACAATGAATTATAAAGTGCTTCATCTTCTGTAAAATAAAGGCGAATTTTTTCATTCAACTCATTTTGAAATTCTTCAGTCGTCACAACGCAAATTTGCCGAATTTTAGCAGTCAAATTTCCATTTATTTCAATCAAATCTTTGTTCAAAAATACATCAAATTCAAACGTTAATTTTTCAATTTTCGGCACGTTAAAAAGTGTTTGAAGAGCCGTTTTTTGCTCCTCATTTGCCTTTAAGTAATAATGTTTTTTTTCTTTATTCACCGTCCTTGTGTCAAGCACAAACGAAATGTCTTTTTCGGATTTTGTGGATTTTTCCAT
>JAZNVO010000175.1:0-2438 GCA_045592885.1 Alphaproteobacteria bacterium | reverse complement strand
TTAAAATATGCTCAAAACAATCCGCAAAAAGTTGCTTCTCAAAACCCTGTTTATTATCCGGGACGTGATCCGCAAAGAGGTCGGGGCCCTCGCTCATAAGGAGAATAAAATGAATGCCTATGATACCGTAATACACGCAATCAGCTGCCGTAATACCGACAAACTGAAGGATATGATAAATGAATACAAGATAGATGCTGACGTATTTAAAACTCTCTTACAACACGCCATGAATGAAAACAGCAAAGACTGTGCTGAAATATTAATCAAACACATGAAAGACTTCAAACTTAATTGGTTGACAGCTAATGTGGATGGTTCTTTTCATCAAATGGCAATGGATAACGGTTGGCCGGATTTACTTCAATTAATGATTAACAGAGGCGCTACTTTCAAAAAATACGGCTCATTGGATGTTAATCCAATGCATTATGCAGCTAAATTTAAAACACCAATATTTGTTAAAATATTGGGAAAAACCGTCCCTGTTGATTCTTATTGTGATGAAGAATACACCCCTTTAATGATTGCTGCAGAACAGGGAAATGATAAAACAATGGATGAGCTTTTGAAATTGGGCGCAAATCCGGAAGCTCAACAAAAACCAAGACTTGAAATCGATTGGTTGATTCCTTCCTTTTTTCGGGCGTTCTTTGTTGCAACAACAATGGCAACTATCGATCAAGTTATTCATAAAGCGGCTTCATCCAAAAATATAAAAACCGTTGACGTATTGTTAAAACATAAACCAAACTTAAATTTGGATAAATTTGGAACCGACCTTAAAACACCACTGATGATTGCTGCTGAAAAAGGCGATAAAGAAATGGTTCATCATTTATTAAAATTGGGGGTTAACGTCAATAAAACGGTAACAAATATGAATGCCCTTCATTTTGCAGTGAAAAGGCAATCTCTTGAAATTGTCAAATTGCTTTTAGAATATGGCATCAATCAAGCTCACGGAGCCAATCATCAAACCGCATTGGATAAACTTCTTCATGAAAGCAGAAAATACGGCATTCAAAATCCGGAGTTGATTGATCTTTTAAAATATGCTCAAAACAATCCGCAAAAAGTAATCAGTCGAAAACCTGTATTCTTCCCGGGAAGAGAACCAAATAATACGCATAACAGCAGATAACCTTATGTAAAGCCCTCGTTTAAGCAAAAACTTGAACGAGGGACTTTTTTTCACAGTAAATAAACAACTTATAAAAATTAATTTTTTTGCCGATCTTTTGCATAAATCAAATATTTAAAAACCCGAAGAAGATTTTTTCCTTTCATTTTGTTTTTCTCTTCCAAAATGTCAAGCATTGCGTTGTTCCCTTGATTTTTTGCAAAAATTTTGGCTTCCTCAATCCCTTGAGCACCTTTTTCAAGCAAAAAATGAACAATTTCAGCACCGCCATAAAGAGTCGCCAATGTTAAAGGTCTTAATGTATAAAAACCATCTTTTTTTGCCGTTTTTTCATTAATATCAGCGCCATTGTTCACCAATAACTCAACCATCTTAACACTTCTGTTCCAACCGGATATGGCATAAGATAAAGCTGTTCGTCCATAATCCGAAGATAAATTAACTTGAGCTCCTTGCTCAATCAACAATTGAGCCATTTTTAAGTTACCTAAATTACTGGCAATCATCAAAGCTGTTTGATCGTCTTTATTAAAAGCATTCACATCTACACCATCCTTAATAGACAAAAGAACACTGTCTTGATCTCCTTTTAAAACAGATTCAAAAAATTTTGCAAGATCGGCTTCTTTATGCAACTTTTCATTTAAGGTCATTTTCAACTCTCCAACCATAATAAAGTAAGCTTAATATACCACTTTTTTTAAATTTTTTAAAGTAATATTAATCCTTTTGACGCATTATTCTTTCTTTTATCAGAGAAATACCTGCCGGTGAATGAAAAAAATATGGCGCAATCTTATTTCCGGAACGAAACCGTTGCACCAACGGCATTGACTGACCGTCGTTATTTTGAATAACAATCCCTTCTTTTAATAATTCTTCTAAAACAGAATAAAATCTCAAACAGGTTAAATTATCACCAAAATATTTTTTTTGCTGTGAATAAGAAGTATATCCTTTGATTTTTTTAGAATAAGAAGAAACAAAAGCTTTTAAATGCATTGTAAAAATTTCAAGAGCTTTTTCATCGTTTCTTAAACAATATTTTCCACATTTTTTAACAACTAGAGGATAAACATTTTTATCATCAGAAGAATAAAAAATCATTTCATCATAAAGCGTTTTGAGCATTTGAGTAACAGAAAATGAATCCGTTCCCTTTATTCGATTAATCAAAAAAGTCAATCCCATCGTATTTTGATCAAGCTTATTTTGAGCAATGCGATGTTCTAAACGATTTAAGAATACCAATTGAGCCTTTTGACTTTCAGCTAAAATAAAACGGTCTTGACCA
>JAZNVO010000174.1:0-7872 GCA_045592885.1 Alphaproteobacteria bacterium | reverse complement strand
GAGGGGGGCTCCGGTGGAGCAATTGCTCTTGCCTCGGGCAACAAAGTTTTGATGCTTGAAAATTCAATTTATTCCGTTATTTCACCGGAAGGATGTGCTTCCATTTTGTGGAAAGATGCAAAAATGGCCCCCAAAGCTGCCGAAATTTTGAATTTAACAGCAGATGATTTGTTACGTTTGGGTATTATTGATGAAGTTGTGAAAGAACCGATTGGTGGAGCTCATCGATATCCCAAAGAAGCAATGGGGGCATTGGCCTCTTCAATCAAAGAATATTTGGGTGAATTGAAACAATTCACGCCGGATGAATTGAAGGCTATGCGACATGAGAAGTTTTTGGCAATGACAAGGGTGAGTTAATAACTTATCCTATTTTATGAAAATAAAAAAAGCCCAAAGCATAAACACTTCAATATGCTTTGGGTTAAATTTTTGATGCAAAAAAGGTGTTTTTTTATTAAAAAATTGCATAAAAATTGATGAAAAACTTGTTTTTTATGTTTTTTGTTACAAAAAAACTACTCAAAAATCAGCAAAAAAGAACCTTTTTTTTCTAATTTATCCTTTTTAGAACTATTTTTTGTAATAAAAAAAGCGAGTCAATCGACTCGCTTTTTCATATTTTCAAAAACTTAGTAAAGTTTTTTGCCGTAATAAGCATCCAAATACAAATCTTTGATTTCAGAAATGAGCGGATAACGAGCATTACAGCTTGTGCATTGATCGTCAAAAGCTTTTTCAGACAATGTGTCAAGGCAAGCCAAGAATGGTTTTTCTTCAACATTAGCTTCTTTGATAGACATTGGAATATTGATTTCGGCTTTCAATGATTGAATAGCTTCAACCAAACGTTTGACTTTTGCATCATCATCGCCGGCTTTTACTCCTTCTGTTAATCCCAAAATGTCAGCAAATCTGGCATAACGAGATTTCACAAACGGATATTTATATTGAGGGAATGTGCCTTGTTTTGTTGGGGCATCTGTTGCATTATATTTCACAACATACGGCAACAAGAGCGCATTTGCCAATCCGTGCGGGACGTGGAATTCACCGCCCAATTTGTGAGCCATTGAGTGGCATAACCCTAAGAAAGAGTTTGCAAATGCTTGACCGGCAAGTGTTGCGGCATAGTGCATTTTTTCTCTGGCTTTTGGGTCTTCAGCACCGTTATGGTATGAACGAGCCAAATATTTGAAGACCAAACGAGCAGCTTCTAAAGCTTGACCATCTGACAAGTTGTTTGCAAAAATAGAAGTATAAGCTTCCAAAGCGTGTGTCAAAACGTCAATACCGGAAAATGCCGTTAATCCTTTTGGCATACTCATGGCTAAATCCGGATCAACAATGGCCATATTCGGCAAGATTTCATAGTCTGTAATCGGATATTTTTGGTTTGTTTTATCATCTGTGATAACCGTGAACGGGGTTACTTCAGAACCGGTTCCGGATGTTGTCGGAATAGCAACCATTTTTGATTTTTGACCCATTTTAGGGAATTCAACAATTTTTTTGCGAATATCCATAAAGCGCATGGCGATATCGGAGAATTTGAGTTCCGGATGTTCATACATGAGCCAAACAATTTTTGTTGCATCCATTGGAGAACCACCACCAACAGCAACAAAAACATCCGGTTCAAAACGGCGAACTTGTTCCAAAATAATGTCAATTGTGGATAAGTCCGGATCCGGTTTAACTTGGTCAAAAACTTGATATGACATACCATTTTTTTCTAACACACCGGCAATTCGTTCCGTCACGCCGATTTTTGTCATTGTGCTGTCTGTGACGATAAAGGCTTTTTTGTGACCTTGCAATTCAGCCAATGCAAAATCAAGACATCCACGTTTGAAATAAATTTTTTCCGGTGTTTTAAACCACAACATATTTTCGCGACGTTCGGCAACTGATTTTACGTTCATTAAGTGTTTAACTCCTATATTTTCGCTGACGGCATTTCCGCCCCATGAACCACAACCCAATGTCAATGACGGTGCCAATCTGAAGTTATAAAGGTCACCGATAGCACCTTGTGATGCCGGCATATTGATGAGTGTTCTGGCTGTTGTTAATGTTTTTGAGAACAAATCGATTCTGTCTTTATTTTTTTCAGATGTATATAAAACAGAAGTATGTCCTGCACCACCCAAAACAATGAGTTTTTGAGCTTTTTCAACGGCTTCTTCAAATGTTTTTGCTTTAAAGAAGCCCAAAACCGGAGAAAGCTTTTCATGGGCAAACGGATTTGAATCTTCAATTTTGTCTGATTCTGCAATCAAAATTTTTGTTGAAACAGGAACTTTGATGCCTGCCATTTCGGCAATTTTATATGCCGGTTGGCCAACGATACCGGAATTGAGTTTTCCATCAACAAAAATGATGTCTCTTAATTTTTTGCGGTCTTTTTCGGATACAAAAACACATCCACGTTTGATAAATTCTGCTTTGATGTCATCATATACGCTTTCAAGAGCAACAATGGCTTGTTCTGAAGCACAAATCATACCATTATCAAATGTTTTACTCATAATCACAGAGCTGACAGCCATTTTGAGTTCAGCTGTTTCATCAATGATAACCGGTGTGTTTCCGGCGCCGACACCGATAGCCGGTGTTCCGGAGCTATAAGCCGCTTTCACCATGCCCGGACCGCCTGTTGCCAAGATAAGTGAAATATCTTTATGTCCCATTAAATAGCCTGTGATTGCCGGAGTGATTTCATCAAGCCAACCGATAATGCCTTCCGGTGCGCCTGCTTTTACGGCAGCGTCTAAAACAATGCGTGCTGCTTCATTTGTGCATCCTTTGGCGCGTGGATGTGGAGCAAAGATAATCCCGTTTCTTGTTTTTAAAGAAATGAGAGCTTTAAAAATAGCCGTTGATGTTGGGTTTGTTGTTGGAACGATGCCTGCAATTAAACCAACAGGTTCTGCAATTTTCATAAACCCATGTTCGGTATCTTTACAAATGATTCCGCATGTTTTTTCATTTTTGTATGAGTTGAAAATATATTCAGCAGCAAAATGATTTTTAATTACTTTATCTTCAACAATACCCATGCCTGTTTCTTCTACTGCTTGTTTTGCAAGCGGAATACGGGCTGAACAGGCGGCAACGGATGCTGCTCTGAAGATTTCATCAACTTGTTCTTGCGAGAAAGTTGCAAAAATAGCCTGTGCTTTTTTTACCTTTTCAACAATTGCGTCTACGCTCTTTTTTTGTTCTTCTGTTATATCTGCCATAGATCCTCCGTCATAAAATTTTCACATTTCAAAAAAAGTATACGAATTTTTTTTGAATTAGCAAGTTTTTTCTTTTATTTTTCATATAAAAAAGCAAAAAAAAGCACACCAAAAAATGTGTGCTTTTTTAAGGAGGAAAAAAACTATTTTGAAACGATGACCATTGCCTCTCTTAAAACGCGGTCTCCGGCAATGGTAAAACCGGTTTGAAGCTCTTGCAAAATGGTGCCTGGTTCTTTTGTTTCATCTTCAATTTCTTGAATAACTTTATGCAAGTTCGGGTCAAAAACCTGACCCAATGCCGGCATTTTTTGAATTGTGTTATGTTCAAATGCGGTTGAAAGTTGTTTTTGTGTCATTTCAACGCCTTTTAAAAGGTTTTCCAAAAATGCGACACAATCATCATTCCCTTCGGCTTTTAATTTTTCCATTCCTGTTTTGGCATGGTTCACGGCGCCGGTTAAACAATCATCAACCGTTAACAATTCTTTGGCAAAAGAGACAATGGCGTATTTGTGGGCTTTTTCAATGTCGATTTGAGTTCTTTTTCTCAAATTTTCCATTTCGGCTTGTGATCGTAATGCTAAATCTTTCCATTTTTGAATTTCTTCCATCAAAGAAGTAACGTTAACTTCTTGTTCTTGGGTTACTCCTTCTTCAACCGGTGTTGCAGCTTCTTTCAAAACGGATTCTTCTTTCTCTTTTGTTTGTTTTTCTTTTTTATTCATCAATCAATAACTCCATGCTTTTTTATAAAAACGAATATGGATATATGTAGAGGTTTTTGGCAAAAAAATCAAGAGGGCCGGTTGATTCTTTTTAAAAAAAAGGTTGATTTAACGGGGTAAAATATCTATAATATGAGGCAAATTGTTTTGAAAAGGAGAATGTTATGCAAAGACCGTCAAAAAGACAACCCGATGAGCTCAGAGAAATTTCACTTGAAATCAATGTTAACAAACATGCTGAAGGATCGTGTTTGATTACGGCTGGGGATACACAGGTTATTTGCACGGCAACGGTTGAGGAAAAAGTTCCTCTTTGGCTTAAAAATTCAGGTCAAGGATGGGTAACGGCCGAATATGGAATGATTCCCAGAGCAACGGGCACGCGTGTTGATAGAGAAGCTAAAAAAGGTCAATCCGGTAGAACACAGGAAATTCAACGTTTAATCGGCAGAGCCTTGAGAGCCGGTATTAATTTAAGAGCTATTGAAAATATCAATATCAAAGTTGATTGTGACGTGATTCAAGCTGATGGAGGAACAAGAACAGCTTCTGTTACAGGGGGATTTGTGGCACTTTATCTGGCTTGTCAAAAATTGGTTGCTCAAGGTAAAATTAAATCAATGCCGATAACAAATTTCATTGCGGCTGTTTCTTGCGGTATTTTTCAAGGAGAACCGGTTTTGGATTTGGATTATTTGGAAGATTCAAATGCGGAAACGGATTCAAATTTTGTGATGACAGATAAAGGGACGTTAATTGAAGTTCAAGGGACGGCTGAAAATGGATCTTTTACCCCAGATGAATTGATAAAATTATTACAATTGGCTCAAAAAGGGGTGAAAGAATTGATTGAAAAACAAAAACAGGTTTTGGGAGTGGAATAAATGAGAAAAGCAATCATTTTTGCAACACACAATGCGCACAAAGTTGAAGAAGTAAGTTCGATTTTATCCCCGCTGGGTGTGCAGATTATTGGGGGAGATGAATGTAATTTACCGGATATTGAAGAAACGGGAAAAACATTTGAAGAAAATGCTGTTCTTAAAGCTTTGTCCGGTGTCAAAATTTTGAATCGACCTGTTTTGGCAGAAGATGCAGGTTTATCTATTGAAGGATTAGATGGGGCACCGGGGGTTTATTCAGCTCGTTTTGCCCAAGCTCATGGCGGATATGAAGAAACGTTTAAATATATTACAGAAACTCTTAAAGATAAATCAAAAAAAGCATATTATACCAGTGTGATGGTTTTGGCATTCAGCGAAACGGAATATTATGTTTTTAAAGGATATATGCATGGCCAAATGGCGGATTCTCCTTCCGGAACAAATGGATTTGGATATGATCCGATGTTTATTCCTGATGGGTTTGAAACAACTTTGGGACACATTGATTCAAAAACAAAAAATCAGATTTCTCATCGGTCAAAAGCCATTAAACAAGTTTATGATTTCTTAGCAACAAGAGAATAAGAAAATAAAAAATCCCGCTTAAAAAAAGCGGGATTTTTTTTATTCAACCGGAATATCCGTATTTTTTAAATCAGATTCATTTTTTACATGTAAAACCCGTTGCGGGTATGGAATGTTAATATTTTTTTCTCTGAATTTTTCAACAATCAAAGTATACACGCTTGTTTGAAATGATAATCTGTTATTCACATCAGAAATATAAAAACTTAATCTGAAATTTAAACAGTTTTCACTCATCCCCATAAATGCAACATAAGGATTGGGTACTTGTAAAATATTTTTTGTTTCTTTTGCGCACTCAAGCAGTGTTTCCTTCACAAGTTCAATATCGCTTGAATAGTCAACACCGACTGTTAAATCAACGCGGGCTTGTTTGTTTTTATATGTCATATTAATTAAACTTGTGGATAAAAGAGTTGCGTTCGGAATAATAACATTTGATTTGTTAAATGTTTCAATTTGAGTTGATCGCATATTTATTTGTTTTACAATCCCCTCATATTGGTCAACCAAAATCCAATCTCCGATTTTAAAGGGTCGTTCAAACAATAAGATAAGACCAGACACAAAGTTATTCACAACATTTTGAAGTCCAAGCCCTGCTCCTAACGAAAGAGCCCCGGCCGCAATGGCTAACCCTTTTAAACTTCCGCCCATGACACTTAAACCAACTATAAGCGCTAAAATGGTTCCGACAAAACCAATTAAAGCAGCAATAGATGTTTTAACCCCGATATCAAGATCAAAAATTTCTCCAAGTTTACCCTCTGCTAAACTGTTTTTAATTGTTTTAAAAGCATAATGTGTCACAAAAAAGGCGGCAATACCCAACAAAATAGAGGAGGGAGAAACATGCATATCGCCGATATCAAATCCTGTAAAAATCTTTTTAATATTTTGAACCATAATATCAATGGAAACACCCCAAGCCCCTAAAATACATAAGATGATGAATCCACTGACAACAGGGATAGTTAAAACATTAAATAAAAGTTCGATACGTTTAATTTTGTTTTTTGTGATTCTTAAGTTTTGTCCCCA
The DNA here is from genome assembly GCA_045592885.1 of Alphaproteobacteria bacterium. GTDB lineage: Bacteria > Pseudomonadota > Alphaproteobacteria > CAAHEQ01 > UBA3637 > RGIG4140. The sequence continues at coordinate 1,389 of JAZNVO010000174.1, read as the reverse complement.
AAATTTTTTGCTCAATATTTGATGGAATAAAACAAAAATGAATTTTTGAAAAATATATCCGACAGCAATAAACATAACACTGACAATAAACCTGTTATAAATATATTCTGCCAGTCTGACATATCCAAACATTGAATAACAAAGAACAACAAAACTTGCCAATGAAATAAGAATGCTTAATTTTGATGTGAAAGAAAGTCCTTGCACTTCATTTTCGGTGTTGAACTCCTCCTCTGTGAGTTTTTTGCTGTCATAAAGCAAGCTGAATGCCAAAACAATAATGCAGCCGGATTTTACAAAGTTGTTAATCATTTTTATGGCATAAATCGTTTCTTCGGAAGAACCAAGTTTTTGAGCGGCCACATGCAAAAATGAAAAAAAGCAAAGGGCATAAATGGAATAAATAAGTGACTTTGAAATTTCAAGAGCTCGTTCATTACTGACTTCAATTAATCGCCATGCTGTTTTTTTGGGTGTGAATAAAACACTTGCCAATCCGGTTAAGAAAAACAGATAAATTAAATAATGCGCAAAAATATCGACTAATGTTCCGAATGCCCCGACAAGAAAATCCGGATTTTGTACCCGCCAAATTAAAAATGCAACGGGAATAGCCGCCGGAATAACTGCTCTGGCTAATATCATAAAAAATCCGGCTTGAACTTTTTGTGTATAGGTTGGTTTTTCAATGGGCATATCATATCCCAACTTTTTGCGCACAAAAATGTTTAAAATAATGGCAAAAATTAAGAACCCTGCTGCCCATAAGGCTAATGAAATTAAACGATGTAATGTGTTTGATTGAACGGTGGGTGTTTGTGTTTTATACCACTCAATCGGATATTCCAATAAATGCCAGAGAAAAGAACCAAAATTAAAAAGAGCATTAGAAAGTTCTTTAAAATCAAGGATGGATGCTTCTTTAACCATTAAAGTTCCCAGCAATCCTTTTTTTCTTAAATTTGCAATTTTTTGGTTGAGAGAATCAATTTGAGTGAGGGCCAGATCTGTTTTTGAAATTTCCGCTTTAACACCTTCGATTTCTTTGGTAAATTGAGATCGTTGTTTTGAAATTTCTTTCATCTCACCTTCCCCTTCGGCAAGATCTCCGAGAGCGGTCATCTTTTTTTGAAGGGTGGACAAATTTTCCGTTTCAACTTCTTTTTTTGATAACAAGTTATTGTAATAATCATTGAGCTTTTTTATTAACTCGATGGATTCGGTTTTGCTGGGCGTATTATTTGAAATTTCTTTTTCAATTTTTTGTAAATCGGTTGTGATATTTTTAATGTTGACTTCCGATGTGTTAAAATTGTTTTGAGCCACTTCGTTTGCCAAAACAGGAGAAAAAGATAAAATAAAGAAAAGAAGTGTTGAAAAAATAAATCT
>JAZNVO010000173.1:0-2808 GCA_045592885.1 Alphaproteobacteria bacterium | reverse complement strand
AATATGTTGCTATTGCTGATATTTTGAGCGATAAATCTTCTGTATTATCAAGAAAAATAGGATCAACCACTCTCTTTATAACCTATTACAGAACTGATTATAAAAATGAAAAGGCACCGTATGATTTTGCTGAAATTGAACTTAAAAATATTTCTCCTTTTCTATGTCATTTTCTCATCAAGAATAAAAATCCGATTCAGTTACGCCTTTTCGTCAATAATAAAGAAAGATTTTTTCAATCAGATAGCAGCTCTTGCTTCACTAAAATGAATAATACGCTTCATCTTTATTTTGAACTTTATAATTATACATCCTCTTATCATATGGCTGAACCGGCTCTTTGCCTTTCTAAAACTGATTGTCAAGAAGGAGGCCTCTGTCAAAATGGGTATTGCAAAAAAATAACAAAACAATAGTGTATGTCTTGACTTTTTTTCACCTATAAGTTACAAGAAAAAAAGTATTTTCTTTTTTTGGACAGAACAAATGAATTTAATCTTATTTCGATATATCTTAAAACATTTTGCACTCATTTTTTTTGCAACACTTTTATCGTTAGCCGTTATTATTATGTTATTTGATACGGTAGAGTTATTACGTATTGCTTCAAAGCGGGAAAACATTGCCTTTTTGGATATTCTGGTTCTGGCCTTTTTAAAATCTCCTCAAATGATTCATATCATTTTTCCGTTTATTGTTTTAATATCCGGCATTATTTTCTTTTTAAAATACAGCGCCTCTTTGGAACTGACAGTTATGAGAGCTGTCGGATTTTCTGCTTGGAATTTTATGGTTCCGATTATAACATTTGTTTTATTAATCGGTGTTTTTGACGTAACGATTTTCAGTCCTTTTTCAGCACTCACAGCCAAAAGATATGAACGCCTTGAAGAAAGAATCGGTCTTACAAAATCCACTCCCTTTTCCTGGACAGAAAAAGGATTATGGCTTCGTGACGTGAGAGAAAATCAAACTCTTGTTGTCAGAGCTTCTCGCGTCAGACAAGAAAAAAAGGATGTTATTTTAGACAATATATCCATCTTTGAATTAGATACCCAAGACAGACTTTTAAGACAAATTGAAGCCGAAAACGGGCTATTGTCAAACAGTACTCTTACTCTTCCTAACGCCTTTGTTATTGATCCGATTTTACAAGATAGCTATCACAAACAAGTTGAAAGCCTTCAAACAAACATTTCTTTAACACAAATTTTGGAACGCTTTGATGAACCCAGAACAATGTCTTTTTGGCGTTTCCCAAAATTTATTGAATTTTTAAAAGAATCCGGCTTTTCAACAAATGTTCATCAAATGTATTTTCATCAATTAATTGCTTACCCTATCTCGATGTTGGCAATGCTTTTTATTGCCGCAGTTTTTTCCCTTCCTGCAACTATGCGACAAGGAAAAACATTATTACGGATTGTCTTGGCCGTTTTATGTGGCTTTTTACTCTATTCATTAGGTCAAATATCCGGCGTTGCCGGCTTAAGCCAAAACTTGCCTTTCTTTTTAGCCGCTTGGGGGCCCGCTGTCATTGCCATCTTGCTTTCTGTTTCAGCTTTATTGCATTTGGAAGACGGTTAAACTATACATAACAAAATCACAAGAAATATAAAAAATACCACTTTTTTGTGGTGTTTTTTTATGTTCATTTTTATTCATATTTTTCAAAAATAAACCATTTTTATCTAAAAAAAACATCCTCTCAAAAAGAGAGGATGTTTTATCAAATAACCTATAAATATAGGCTTATCTGATTTTGATATGAAGTTCTCTTAATTGTTTTTCCGTCACTTCTGCCGGTGCTTTCATTAACAAATCAAGCCCTTGTTGTGTCAATGGGAAAGCAATCACTTCACGAATGTAATCTTCATCAGTCAACAACATAACCAATCTGTCAATACCAAAAGCACAACCACCGTGTGGCGGAGCACCGAATTTAAATGCATTAAGAAGACCGGCAAATTTTTGTTCCACCACTTCCGGACCATATCCTGCAATTTCAAACGCTTTATACATCACATCCGGTCTATGGTTTCGAATGGCACCGGACAAAATTTCATATCCGTTACAAACCATATCAAACTGATAAGCCATAATTTCAAGAGGATCTTTGTTTGTCAACGCATCCATTTCACCTTGAGGCATTGAGAATGGGTTATGTGAAAATTCAGGAGCTCCTGTTTCTTCATTCAGTTCATACATCGGGAAATCGACAATCCAACAGAATTTGAAAGCATCTTTTTCAATCAAATCCAATTCTTTTCCCAACATTGTTCTGACTTGCCCTGCAAATTTGACAACTTTATCACCTTTACCGCAAACAAAGAAAACACTATCACCTTTTTCAGCGCCCGTTATTTCAACTAATTTTTGAATTCTGGCCTCATCTAAATTTTTGGCAATCGGACCTTTGTTTCCTTCTTCCGTGAAAGAAATATATCCCAAACCACCAAATCCGGATTCAACGGCAAAAGCATTCATTTTGTCAAACCAACTACGTGGTCTTGAAGCCGTTGCCGGCGTTCTGATAGCGCGAACAAATCCGCCTTCTGCAACTTTAGAGGCAAACAATCCGAAACTTGATCCATCAAAAACTTCACTGACATCTTTAATCAAAAGCGGGTTTCTCAAATCCGGTTTATCGGTTCCATATGTCAACATTGATTCCAAATACGGAATATGAACAAACGGTGCCGGTGTAATTTTTGCATTCGGAGCAAACTCATCAAATAACCCATGAATAATCGGTTCAACCGTTGCAAAAATTTCATCTTGAGTCACAAATGACATTTCAATATCTAA
>JAZNVO010000172.1:0-10231 GCA_045592885.1 Alphaproteobacteria bacterium | reverse complement strand
GGAAAACAGAAAGGATAAAATATGTTTCAAGGATTAGCAGATCGGTTAACACAAGCATTCGATAAATTAACAAAACGCGGTATTTTGACAGAAACAGCCGTTGATGAAACAATGCGGGAAATCAAAATCGCGCTTTTAGAGGCGGATGTTGCTTTACCTGTTGTGAAAACCTTTATTCAAAAAGTAAAAGAAAAGGCTGTTGGTGAACAGGTGGTGAAATCAATTTCTCCGTCACAAATGGTTGTTAAAATTGTTCATGATGAACTTATTTCATTGTTGGGAACATCGGCTCCATTGAATTTGATTGATTATCAACAAAATGTTATTTTGATGGTTGGACTTCAAGGATCCGGGAAAACAACATCATCTGCAAAACTTGCAAAACGATTGAAAAAAGAGGGTAAAAAAGTTTTGCTTGCCAGTTTGGATACATATCGTCCTGCTGCTCAAGAACAATTATCTGAACTCGGTGAAAAAAATGAGTTGGATGTTTTGCCGATTGTGAAATCTGAAAATCCGCTTGAAATTACAAAAAGAGCTTTAAAATCAGCAAAAGAATCACTTTACGATATTTTGATTTTGGATACGGCCGGTCGTTTGCACATTGACAATGAAATGATGGCGGAAGTTCAAAAAATCAGAGATCTTTCAAATCCTAAAGAAACGCTTTTAGTTGTTGATTCTTTGATGGGACAGGATGCTGTTACCGTTGCCAAGGAGTTTAATGAAAAAATTGGTATTACCGGCCTTGTTTTAACAAGAATTGATGCCGATGCTCGTGGTGGGGCCGCTCTTTCTATGAGAGAGGTGACTGGTGTTCCCATTCAATATTTGGGAGTTGGTGAAAAAACAGATGCATTGGAAATTTTTGATGCCAAACGTATCGCCGAACGGATTTTAGGAATGGGTGATGTTGTTGGTCTTGTTGAAACGGCAATGGAAAAAATTAATCAAGAAGAAGCGATGAACACGGCTGAACGAATGATGAGCGGTCGTTTTGATTTGAATGATATGCTTTCTCAAATGCGTCAAATTTCCAATATGGGGGATATTAAAGGTGTGATGAAAATGATTCCGGGTTTGAGTAAAATGCAAGATAAAATTGAAGCTGCCGGAATTGATAACAAAATGATTTTGCGCCAACAGGCTATTATTCTTTCAATGACTGAGAAAGAACGCAAAAATCCGGATATTTTAAAAGCCGCCAGAAAAATCAGAATAGCAAATGGTGCAGGTGTGAGTGTGAATGATGTGAACAAGCTATTAAAACAATATGAACAAATGGCCGGTGTGATGAAAAAGATGAAAAAAATGAACCCGTTTGGGATGATGGGAATGCTTAAAAAAATGGGTGGAATGTCTGCTCTAAAAGGGATGATGGGTGGTTCCGCAATGCCGGATATGAGCGCTCTTCAAGGTATGATGGGAAAAAATAAAATGCCGGATATGAATGAATTAAACCGCTTGATGAGTCAATCGGGTGCACCGGATATGAAAGCGCTTCAAGAAATGTTGAAGAAAAAATAAAGGATTTTAATGGAGTTAATCAGCTATACGAATCAAACGTTTTCGGCAACGGATTTAGCCGGAATTTTAGGAGCACGGTTGAATAGAACTTGTTCTTTAAATGTGGATTATAAGAAGGTGATTCAGGAACAAAAAGTTTCTTTATTTAACAGTCCCTATGATAATGATGATGATTTGTGTGCCATGGAAATCAAAAATCCGGATGGGAGTAGGGCTTATGTTTTAAATACAAGCAAAAATTTGGGGCTTGCTCCTGTTTTATCTTTAAGCGTTTTACCAAAAGATTTGAAACAATTGTTAACGGATGAAAAAGGACAATTAACATCAGGATTAACCTTGTCTTTTGGCGAATATCCCCAGTGGGTTGCGGATGAAAAAACATCTGAAAAGTTAAATAAAATTGAGAAGTTATATCCGACGGGGAAAACATATACCTTTAACACGATTGTAAGTCCTTATTATGAAGAAAGGAACAGACATCATAATGCAGGAATCGTTTATCAAAATCAACACCATAGGTGGCGTTTAGATGTAAATGCTCAGCTTTGCTATGAAAACCGGCCGGAAGTGATGTATCATGGAGAAAAATATGTAAGTGTAACAGCTCGCTATGTTTTGGATCATGATTTGCCAAATTATTGGAAAACAAGAGTGGATACCAAAAGAATAAGTATCGGTCATGAGTTTATGCTTTCAAATGGAAGCCTTGTAGGGTGGGGTAAGCCTTATTGGGTTAAAGTTGGGGAAGTTGAATGGAAAACAGGAGAGTTCGCATTAATCCCTTCAAAAGTTTTGCTAGGGGGCATTCCGCTTGGGGCTCATTATGATTGGACAATTAAATATACAGATGAATTTATTGAAAAATATTTTTATAAAGATATTCTTCCTTCTGATGCAAGAGAGGTTGCCAAAATTCAATTTAAAGATGAGCTAAGAGAAGCTATTAACAAAAATAATGCTCAAAACACAAAAGAATTGGCTGATTTTTTAAAACAAGTTCTTAAACCGTATTTAAATATCAAAACAAAAGAATCTTTATATGTTTTGGGATACGCTTCTTGGCTTTATGATATGATTCAAAAAGAAAATTTCAATAAGGATACGATTCAAGAAGAATTAAAAACACCTTGTTTGAAAAAAAAGCCAAATGGTTGTTTGTTGTTTTTTAAAGATATTTTTTTATCAGAAAAAGTCAGATATTAAAAAAGGATTATTCTCTTTCTTTTGCTCTGACAATAAAACAATCTGTTTTTGGATCATATTTTGCTTCAAATCCGTTTGACTGAAATTTTTTAATCCACCATTGTCGGCGTTTTATAAGCCGTGGTTTGGTGGGCTTAGGATCTCGGTATTCGGAACCACCTGCTTTTTCATCATCTTCAATGGTGTTATGAATTGCAATAACAAGGCCGGCATTTTTGAATTTTTGAAGTGCAATATCAACTTCATTTTCATTCAAATAAGTCAGTGTCCCATTTAAGAAAACAATGTCATAATCAATTGGTTTTTGATAATTTAAAATGGAAACAATTTCAATATTCGGATGAAGTGGTTTAAAAAGAGAGGGATATTTTTTGATATCAATTCCTTGAACGCGCATATTCATATTTTCAGCTTGTTGTAAAAGTTCGCCGGTTGCACACCCGCAATCAAAAAAAGAAGTTGGTTTTTTCCCTGTTTCATTTTCATATATTTTGGCAATATCTTTTACCGGAAGAGTGCAAAACACCCAAAAGCCATCCCATCTGAAAACAGGATAAGTAAAACTGTATTTTTGATTGTAATAATGTTCTTTTTTCATAAAAAGGTTTTTACAAAAATTATTTCCCCCTTTTTTCAAGAGAAGCAAAAAAGGAAGAAAAAGTCAATATATAACAAAAACCCTGCCGATAAGCAGGGTTTGATAAAAGTGAAACTATTTATTTCGGGGCCATCATCATACCCATTTGGCGACCTTCTAATTTCGGTTCGGTTTCTACTTTGCCGACAGGTTCCAAATCAGAAATGGCGCGTTTCAAAACTTCTGTTCCAAGTTCGATATATGACATTTCACGTCCACGGAAACGAAGAGTGAATTTCACCTTGTTACCGCTTTCCAAAAATCTTTTGGCAGCACGAATTTTAACTAAATAATCATTTTCGCCAATGTTTGAGGTAAATTTAATTTCTTTTACTTCAACCGTTTTTTGTTTTTTACGAGCATCGGCTTTACGCTTTTGCATTTCGTATTTGTATTTTCCGAAATCTAAAATCTTGCACACCGGACAAGAGTCATTTGGGGCGATTTCGATCAAATCTAAACCGGCATCTTCTGCCTTTTTGAGAGCTTCTTTTGTTGATATAATGCCGATATTTTCTCCGGTGGATAAAATTAATCGAACTTGCGGACTTGTAATTTGCTCATTGATTCTCGGATTGTTTTTATCATCATTTTGAGCGTTTGACATATTCGGTTTAATACGTGCCTCCATTAACTGTTAGTAAAAATCCTCTATAATTTACACATTTTTTTGAAGACAATCAAGTTTTTTTTTGTTATAGTGTTGATTATGAGGTATTTTTTAACATTTTTTTGCTTTTTCTTTTATATTTGTTGTGCTTTTGCTGCTTCAAATCAAGAACCTGCTTTTGCATCTTCTGATGTTAAAGAAGAAATTATTTTTGAAGAACAGGGAATTTTCACCGGAACAAAGGGGTTGGGTAAATGGCAACAAACAGATTTTGGTAAATTTAGATTAATCTCTTGTAGTGGAGGAATACCTGAAAACAATGTTCCGTTTTTGATGATTGAAGGACGTCTCTTGGATGGTTGGCGTTTAGAAAAACCGCTAATTCCCGCTTCAACGGATGAAAATGTTTTAAAAGAAGAGATTTTATATCCACTCAATGATTTGAATGAAAAACGGTTTTTAGGGTATACCGGTGAGGTTTATTTTTCTCTTGTGCAATTGCTCAAAGAATCAGTGACAGAATTTACCGTGAATAAAAAATTTTTGGTGAAGGCGTGTAAAATCGATTATTGCAAAGAAGAGATGCTTGATTTATCTTTGTCGCTGAAACGAGATTCCAAATATCCGACTGATGTATGCACAAAAATGATGCGTCGGTTTCAAATGATGATTAAAAAGCCACAAATCGATTCTATTCAAACAACCTTAAGTATCTTGGATGAAAATCACCTTCAATTGATTGCTTCATTTCAAAAGGATGTTTCTTTTTTAGAGGTGCAAACAAATGCGCTGGATAACTATGAAATTTTGAGAAAAGATTTTCAAGGTAATACAGCATCTCTTTTAATCAAAACAAAAACCACCAATTTGAAAGACCCATTTAATGTTGTATTGATTTCCTCACTTGGCTTTTTTCAAAAGGAAGTTATTCCGCAAAAAGGTGTTTTTCATTTTTTTAAAGAAGAAATGAGTATTTTTAGTGCGATTGTGGCAGGGATTTTATTATTCTTGTTATCTCCCTTGTTTTATTTGTTTTTGTCTTTGCCAAATGAAAAAGACGCTCTTTTATTAAAGGTTAAACAAATCAAAAAAGCATTTGGATTGACATTTTTCTTCCTTATGATGACTTTTTATTTTAAACCAAACCTGATTGATCTTTTTGAAATAAACGGTTCATTGATTTTAATATCATTTATGGTCCTTGTATATTTATTGATTTGGCCCAAATTTAGTTTAATCGGGGCAATTGTTCTTTTCTTTTTGTTCCCGAAGCCGTATTTGATGGAAAGTCTCTCTTGTTTGGAAAATATGGACGGTAGGGTTGTTATTTTGTTTGTTGTATGGATGATAATTGCTCTATTGCCTTTTGAAATTTTTAAAAAAGTTCCGATGTTATTTGAGGAATTGAAAAAATTGAAACAATACCCTGTGTTGATTCGTCTACCGCAAGGAGTTTTGCTGTTATGGTTAATTATTTCTTATATGGGTAATTGGTTTTATCCGACAAGTGATGCAAAAGAAATTTCTTCATTGAAAGAAGGGGAGCAAACGATTTTTGTTTCAGCGGAAAAAGGCCTTTGTTTAACTTGTTTTCTAAATAAAATGACTTTATCGTATTATCTTGAAAATTTAAGTGATTTCGATCAAAGAAAAGTTCATATTTTAAGTATTGATGTGAATAATGACAGTGCACAAGAGTTTTTAAAAGGTCATAAATTGTCCCTTAAAACAAATGCACTTTTATTTGGACCAAATCAATCATTCCCCGAAAAGGTATTCGGTTTTATTCCGATTGATGGATGGTATCGATGGCTGAAAAAAGTGATGCCCGAAGAAAAAATAAAATTACCTGATTTGATTCATCTTGACGAAAAATAAATTTTATTTTGCTGAAAAGATGTCACGTTGTTCGCAAGCAAGTTTATCAACAAGTTCATTTTGCTCATTTCCGGCGTGACCTTTGACCCAAGTCCATTCAACGGAATGTTTTTGAAGCTCATTGTCTAAACATTGCCAAAGATCTTGGTTTAGAACCGCCTTTTTGTCAGCCTTTTTCCAATTATTTTTTTTCCAACCGAATATCCATTTGGTTGCGCCTTCTAAAACATATTTGCTATCCGTATAAATATGCACATGGCAACTTACTTTAAGTTTTTTCAGTCCTTCAATAACAGCGGTTAATTCCATTTGATTATTTGTTGTTTCTTTTGCCCCGCCTGAAAATGTTTTTTGAACTCCTTCATAAATTAAAAGAGCCCCCCATCCGCCGGCTCCCGGATTACCGGAGCAAGCTCCGTCGGTGTATAGTTCCACGTGTTTCATTCTGTATCCCTTTCTTTTTTTTTTGAAAAGATATCATATCTTCATCTCTTTTTCCACAAAAATATAAAAAGTTTTTGAGTTGATAAATTGTTAATGCAGAGATAAATTAAGAAAAAATTTAATTTTGGGTGTTAAATGACAAAAAGATTTTTCTTTTTTTGTTTTTCTTCCTGATATTGGGCGTCTTTTTTTCTTTGAAAACAAAAAAGAGGCTTTAAATACAGTGACCGCTCAAGATTCTTCTTTGATTTTGAGATTTATGACAAAACAATAGTTGTCTGAATATCCCGTTGTGCGTCAAACAAAAAACACAAGAGCTCTTCGGATGAAAGAAGGGTTATTTGTTTATATGAAAAATCGCTTTGGAAATTATAATTTGGTTCAAGAGTCAAGAGAAAAATATAGTGAACCTAAAAAGGTTGCAATTTTATATATTGCGACTGTGAAATACATTGTTTTTTGGGAAAAATTTTATAAGCAAACCGAAAAATATTTTTTGCCCCGACATAATAAGACGTATTTTTTATTCACCGATCATGATGATTTGGAAGTTCCGAAAAATGTGATAAAAGTGCATCAAGATCAATTACCTTGGCCATATGTTACATTTAAAAGATATCATTTTTTTGAAGGCATTTCAGATAAACTTAAAAATTTTGATTATGTTTATTTCTTAAACGGAACTATGCTACCTACAAAGGATATTAATGAAGAAATTTTTCCGACGAAAGAACAAAAGGTTATGGTAACTCTTCATCCGTGGTATTTGGTTTGTCATAATTCGGGCATTCCTTTGGCTCATAATAAAAAATCAAAGGCGTATGTTGATTCGCTTGAAGTCAAACATTATTTTATGGGAGGGTTTAACGGAGGAACGGCAGAAGGTTTTTTACAATTAATTAAAACCTGTAAAGAATGGTCGGATATAGATATGAAAAATAATCAAATGCCGGGTTGGCATGATGAATCGATGTTGAATTCTTATATTGTAAATGATTTTGTCAGAAAAGGAGGAAAGCATTTAATGCTCTTTCCTGAATATGCCGTAGCGGAAGATTCCGGCGGTTGGGGATTGGATGAGCTTTATCCTTATACAAAAATGATTATTATCAACAAACAGCGACATGGTGGTCATGCTTTTTTAAGAGGACAGACTAATGACAAAAAATAAAAGCGCTAAAAAGCGCTTTTATTACCCTCTTGCGTTTTCTTTGCTTTTGAAACATAACATTCTTTGTTGAGTGGAAAAACGAGGTAAGGCGCGAGCCAATTCCATTCTCACTTTGCTGAACAAAACTTCATGTTGCCAGGAAGATAAATTGGGTTTTCCTCTTTTAAGAAAAGCACCATAAAGAGGAGCCATATTTTCGGCAAATTTTGAAGTATTTTCAGCATTTGAAAGATATTCTAATAATGCTCCGGTTTCTTCCAGATTCATTGGCATGCTTTTTGTAAGAGTTAGTTTCCAGAACCCTTCTTTTTGGGGTTCTGTTGAAATATAATAATAGTCGTTTTGCATTTTTGTAGCAATACCGATTTCGTTTTCATTGGCATCTTTTAAAATTACCGGATGAATTGATAAATATTTATTTAATTCTTTTTCCCGTTGTTTTAATTTTCTCTTCATTTCATTGTCATTGTTGTGGGAGACAACAAATGTTTTGTTGTTTTTAAGTGTGTCAATAGCTTGAACCGGTTTTCTTTTAGAATATTCGGTTTCAAATTTGAATTGAATCATCCGAACCATCGGTTTGAATGAATCGTCAATTTCGGTCATAACAATATTTAACAAATGGCGAATTTCATCATTTGTCATCGGAACTTTTGATGTTTCTTTATTTTCTTTTGCTTTATAAAAAAACAGATCATTAAGTTTTGCAGAAAAAACATAATAGTATGAACTTGTTGCCCCAAAAATGATGTTTTCTTTCGGATAAAAGTGAGGCATCATAGGTGTTATTTTTGTTTCTTTCATCTTTTCCTCCGGTTGGTTGGGGGTATTTTATCATATTTTTTATTTTATGTCAATATTTTTATACAATATTAAAATGTTTTTGCTTGACATTTTGCGCTATGTTCTATAAAATATGCAAAATTTAAAAAAGGAAAGGAACGAAAAATGAAAAAAACAATATTTGGAATGTGTGCTGTTGCTGTTTTGTCTCCATTTGTTTTGGGAGCTGAAAATGAAGAGAAAACTCCAAAAAAAGAACAATCCTGGGCTGAAAAATATAATGAAGCTATTCATCAACAAATGGAAGAAAGAAAACAAGCTTTTAACCATGATAAAATTCAAAGAAATCCTGAAGCTCTTGCTCGTTTCATTGCAACTCAACGTGAAAGAATTATGAAACTTGAAGAAGAAAGAACAAGAACTCGTTAATTAAAAAATTTTTTTAGGAAAGGTCGGTTTATCCGGCCTTTTTTTGTTGTTACTTTATTATCTCTTGCGCGAGAGAATAAATTTTGCTATAAAAAAATTATTAAAGGAGGGACTATGAAAAAAAATATTTCAAAAAGTTTGATTATGGCACCAATGCCAGTATTGATTATTGCAACATATGATGAAAACGGTGTTCCAAATGCGATGAATGCTGCTTGGGGTATGCAATGTGATAGAGATGCAATTACCATTTCACTGGGTCGCCACAAAACAACAGAAAATTTGAAAATTAAAAAGGCTTTTACCGTTTCATTTGCAACAAAAGAAACGGTTGTTGAGTCGGATTATTTTGGAATTGAAACGGGCGCAAATGTGAATAAAATCGAAAAGGTTGGATTTCATGTTGTTAAATCAGAGTTTGTAGATGCCCCTGTTATTCAAGAATATCCGGTGACAATCGAATGTGAAATGCTTGAATTGGCAGATGATGAAGGGGATTATCGTTTAACTGGTAGAGTTAAAAATGTTTTGGCCGACGAAACGGTTTTAAATGAAAAAGGAAATGTTGATTTATCCAAATTACATTTGATTTGTTATGATAGTTCAGATCATGTTTATCGAGAAGTGACTTCGGTTGTTGGTCAAGCATTTCATGATGGATTACAAATAAAAAATAAATAGGAGAGGTTATGCAAAAAACATTTTATTATCCGTTTAAAAAAATTGATTTTTGTTTTTGTTGTTGGGCGGTTGAATTTGTTTTTATTTTATATACAAAAATATCTTCACCGTTAATTTTGACGATGTTTTTTCTGACAGGGGCAGTTTGGGGGTATAAAACTCTTGTAAAGCATTTAGCGGTTGAAATCACGAATGATTATGTGAAAATTGATCGATCTCAACCTCTTTATTTTAAGGATATTAAAGGAGCGGAAATCAAAGATGTTCGTTTGTGTGGAAAAAACAAAAAAATTCTTTCCTTGATTCCAAAAAAGAATATCAAATATAATTATTCATATCTTCAAAAAAACAATGGTGATTTTGGACCATTTCCTATTCCGCTTTATGGTATTTTGACAAAAGAAGATGAAAATGAAATTGTTCACTTAATTGGAGAACACATTAAAATAAAGACGCTTTAGCTTGATGCTTTTTCCATAAAAGAATCAATCTGAATGATGGCTCTTTTATGTGTTGCAAAAGCGATTTGTTTGTTTTCTTCAAAAGCTTCAATTTGAAACAAAAGCTCTTTTTTGTTAATTGAGACAAGAGTGCTTTTTGCCGTTATCTGTTTATTAAGAAGGGTTGGTTTTAAATGGGTCATTTCAATGAAGAAACCAACGCTGTCATATCCGTTTTCCATAAAATGAATAACACTTTTCCAGGCAGTCTTTTCCATTAAAGCAATTAACATTGGGGTGGATAATACTTCCAGTCCACCGCTTTGAACGGTTTTTGCGGTATGTTGATCGGTAACGATTAAGGTTTCTTGATGTTGTATGCCGGGTTTAAGCATTTTTATTCTCTTAAAGTCGGATCGTAGCCATGT
>JAZNVO010000171.1:0-4501 GCA_045592885.1 Alphaproteobacteria bacterium | reverse complement strand
CCTTTAAAACTTTGTTTGAGTTAAACAGGGAATCTCCCTTACAAAGCCTATCTTAACGGCTATTTTAGAAAATTGTCAACACTCTTTTTTTATTATTTTATAAAAAAACTTATTTTTTTTGTTTTATAGTTTTATTCTTTGAATATAATTTGATATAATATATTGGATTATAATGATAATTTGAGAAAATAAAAATAAATCTCTTGTCCTTGTTTTTTTATTCAACCCTTTGATTTTTTGACTTTTTTGATAAAAAAGCGAGGAAGTTTTTTTCTTCCTCGCTTTATTTTTTTGAAAAAAGATTTATTTTTCTTTCTTTTTTGTGCTTTTTTTCGTTGTTTTTTTGACTTCTTTTTTTATAGAGGGTTGTTTTTGAGACTTTGGTTTTTTTGTCAAAGCGTGTTCTAAAACAATCAAGGCATCAGAAACCGGAATGATTTTTAGTCCTTCTTTAACATTATCCGGAATGTCTTCCAAATCTTTTACGTTTTCTTTGGGGATTAAAACGGTTTTGATGCCAGCTCTTAAAGCGGCTAAAAGTTTTTCTTTTAACCCACCGATGGCAAGAACTCTGCCTCGCAAAGTGATTTCACCCGTCATGGCGATGTCTTTTCGAACGGGAATGCCCGTGAAAGCAGAAACTAAAGATGTCATCATTGTGATACCGGCAGAAGGGCCATCTTTTGGTGTTGCCCCTTCTGGTACGTGCACATGGATGTCATTTTTTTCAAATGCTTCATCTTTAATGCCAAATTCATGAGCATGGGCTCTGATAAAGGAAAGAGCAGCTTCAACGGATTCTTTCATTACATCACCTAATTGTCCCGTGAGTTTGATACGGCCTTTTCCTGGTAATGTGAGGGCTTCAATGGATAAAATATCTCCACCGACTTCTGTCCAGGCTAAGCCTGTTGTTGTTCCGATTTGATCTTCTTTTTCAACAACACCAAAGCTGAATTTTTCAACTCCTGAATATTTTTTGAGGTTTTTCGGTGTGACAGTAATGGATTTGATGTTTTCCAGTTGAATTTCTTTAAGGGCCTTTCTTGCAATTTTTGAAATTTCACGTTCGAGATTTCTGACTCCCGATTCTCTTGTATAACAACGGATTAGTTGAATAATTGCTTCATCTGAAATTTTGAGTTCTTTATTGGTGATCCCTGTTAATTCAAATTGTTTTTTAATCAAGTGCCGTTTAGCAATTTGAAGTTTTTCGTCTTCTGTATATCCGGAAAGATGAATGATTTCCATTCTGTCTTTTAACGGGCGTGGCATATTGAGGGAGTTTGCCGTTGTGATGAACATCACGTTTGATAAATCGTAATCAACTTCAATATAGTTATCGTTAAATGTTGTGTTTTGTTCCGGATCTAATACCTCTAAAAGAGCAGAGGAGGGATCCCCTCTGTGATCATGTGCCAACTTGTCAATCTCGTCTAAAAGGAAAAGCGGATTGACGGTTTTTGCCTTTTTCATCCCTTGAATGATTTTTCCCGGCATGGCCCCGATATATGTTCTTCTGTGCCCTCTGATTTCGGATTCATCATGCATTCCGCCAAGAGCTGCACGCACGAATTTGCGACCAGTTGCTCTGGCAATAGATTGACCTAATGATGTTTTACCAACCCCCGGAGGGCCAACAAAACAAAGGATGGATCCTTTAAGACAGTTTGTCCTTTTTTGAACGGCCAAAAATTCCAAAATTCGTTCTTTGACTTTTTCAAGGCCGTAATGATCCTCATCCAAAATTCGTTGCGCTTCCAATAAATCATTTTGAAGTGTTGATTTTTTGCGCCAAGGAATGTTTGTTAGCCATTCAAGATAGTTTCTGACAACGGTTGATTCGGCAGACATTGGCCCCATCATTTGAAGTTTTTTAAGTTCGGAAAGAGCTTTTTCTCTGGCTTCTTTCGGCATACCTGCTTTTTTTATTTTCTTTTCAAGTGATTTAATTTCGCCACCGTCTTCTGAATCGCCTAATTCTTTTTGAATA
The DNA here is from genome assembly GCA_045592885.1 of Alphaproteobacteria bacterium. Lineage (GTDB taxonomy): Bacteria > Pseudomonadota > Alphaproteobacteria > CAAHEQ01 > UBA3637 > RGIG4140. The sequence goes on along the minus strand of JAZNVO010000171.1, from coordinate 2,508 downwards.
GCTTTCATTTGTTCGTTAAGGTAATATTCCCGATGGCTTTTTTCCATTTGGCGTTTAACACGTTTTCTGATTTTTCTTTCAACCTGCAACACACCGATTTCTTTTTCCATAGCCTGATAAAGGGCTTCCAATCGTTTGCTTAAAGAATCGATTTCAAGGATCTTTTGTTTATCTTCAACTTTGAGTGTTAAATGTGTTGCAACGATATCTGCAAATTTTTCCGTGTTTTTAATTTGCGAAATGGCCGCTAAAACTTCGGGGCCAATCCGTTTATTTAATCTGACATAGTTTTCAAACTGAACAGCAACAGATCTATTCAATGCTTCGATTTCCGTTTCTTTATCAATAACTTCCGGCAAAATTTCAGCATGCGCTTCAAAAAAGCTTGTGTTTTGTGTCCATTCGGCAACCTTTGCGCGACAAACTCCTTCAATCAAAATTTTGACTGTTCCGTCCGGTAATTTTAGCAATTGCAAAATATTTGCCAATGTGCCGACTTTGTATAAATCTCCCGGATATGGTATATCAACAAGAGCATCTGTTTGAGCAATAAGCAAAATTTGTTTATTATTTTCCATTGCATTTTCAAGAGCGGCAATTGATTTGTCTCGCCCGACAAAAAGTGGAACCACCACATGCGGAAAAACAATAATATCTCTGAGTGGTAAAACAGGATAAAGGCCGTCTGTCATTTTGGGAGCGTGCATTTGTTTCCTTTCTTTATCAGTTTTTTGCATTGCTATTCATTTCTTTAAATAGGTAGCTTATGAATAAAATGCACTCTTTTTTAGTCTCAAAAATTAATCTTTATAATATTATATATGTATGTCTTTTTTTTATAAATGTAAAGAGATGTTTTTTTTAATTAAAAAAAAGAGAGGTTTTTGATCGCCTCTCTTTATCTTTTCATTTTTTTAAGTTCTATTTGGCGTCTTTTTTTATAAATTTTGGTTTTTTCTTACCGTCAACAACATCTTTGTCAATTACAACTTCTTTGACATCTTTTTTGGCTGGTAAAACATACATGACGTCTAATAACAAATTTTCCATAATTGAACGCAGACCTCTGGCTCCTGTTTTTCTTTCAATAGCTTTTTTGGCAATGGCTTGATAAGCTTCATCTGTTACTGTTAATGTTACATCATCCATTTTACATAGGGCTTGATATTGTTTAATGAGAGCATTTTTAGGTTCTTTCAAAATTGAAATCAATGCTTCTTCATCCAATTCTTCCAAACTGACAATAACGGGTAGACGACCGATAAATTCTGGAATAAGACCGAATTTTAACAAATCATCCGGTTCAAGTTTTTCCAATAATTCAGAAACATTTTTTTCTTCACCGGAAGTTTTTTCGGCACCAAATCCGATGGCATAAGCTTCTTCCCGTCTGGCAATGACTTTTTCAATACCGGCAAAAGCTCCGCCACATATGAACAAAATATTTTGAGTGTTCACTTTGATATATTCTTGATTGGGGTGTTTGCGACCGCCTTGTGGCGGAAGAGAGGCAATTGTACCTTCAATCATTTTTAAAAGAGCTTGTTGAACGCCTTCTCCTGAAACATCACGAGTGATTGATGGGCCATCTGCCTTTCTTGCAATTTTGTCAATTTCATCGATGTAAATAATTCCGCGCTCGGCTTTTTCAACATCATAATTTGCATTTTGCAACAATTTTAAAACAACGTTTTCAACGTCTTCCCCAACATAACCGGCTTCAGTGAGGGTTGTGGCATCGGCAATGGCAAACGGCACATTCAAAACTTTTGCAAGTGTTTTTGCAAGCAGTGTTTTACCACTTCCTGTCGGGCCTAAAAATAAAACGTTTGATTTTTCAATTTCAATGGCCTCTTTATCTTTTAATGATAAAAGACGTTTATAATGGTTATAAACAGCAACAGATAAGGCTTTTTTTGCCTTTTGTTGGCCGATGACGTATTCATCTAAAAACTTGTGAATTTCTTGCGGGGTTTTTAAAGTTATTGTTTGTGCTTCAGCCGTTTCTTCTTTTGACTCTCCAGATTCGGTTAAAACACTTTTGCAAAGATCGATACATTCATCGCAAATAAAAACCGTTCGTGTTCTTCCGTTTGCATCTTTTTGCGGTTTTCCAGCAATCAAACGGTTCACTTCATTTTGAGTTTTATTGCAAAATGAACATTTCAATTCAGATGATGTGGGCGTATCATTTTTAATCATTTATTTCTCCGGTTTTGAAATGACTTCATCAACCAAACCAAATTTTTTTGCTTCTTCTGCTGTCATAAAATTATCGCGTTCCATTGCTTGTTCAATAACGGAAAGCGGCTGACCTGTTTGTTCAACATAAATTTGATTCAATCTTGCTTTGATGGATAAAATTTCTTTTGCATGAATTTCAATATCTGTTGCCTGTCCTTGGAATCCGCCGGATGGTTGGTGAATCATCACACGAGAATTCGGTAAGGCAAAACGTCGCCCTTTTGCTCCGCAACATAAAAGCAAACTCCCCATCGAAGCGGCTTG
>JAZNVO010000170.1:0-2614 GCA_045592885.1 Alphaproteobacteria bacterium | reverse complement strand
ATTGATGAAGATATTTCAAAAAAAGCTTTGGGATTACCTGAGCTTCTTGAAATTGGTTTTTGCAATAATCCGATTTTGAATAAAGGGTATGTTCAGGTAAAAACAAGTGAGGCTTCTTTAGGAATGGCAAAATCGGAATATTTACCGAGTGTTTCTTTAGAAGGGAGTCTTTTAAAATCCCATTCAAAAGTTGAAGAGAACGGTTTTTTGGAATCGGACACTTATTCATCTAATATTGCTTTATCTTGGCTTATTTATGATTTTGGGGGCAGATCAGCACGACTTGAAAGAGAAAAGAAATATTTAGAAGCATCCGGTTTTCAATATAATTCGTTGTTAAAAGAAACGTTTTTAAATATTAATAATGCTTATTTTGAATTGTTAGGTGCTGAAGAAATTTTAAAAAGTGCTAAAACAAGTGAGGCAAGTTTTAAAAAGTCTTATGAAGAATCTTCAAAACGATATGAATTGGGTCTTGTTTCTTTAAGTGACAAGCTTTTGGCAAAAACAAGTTACGAAGAATCCCGTTTGGAAGTTGTTCGTTCTGAAAATCAGGTAAAGGCCGGACAAGGAAAATTAGCCCAACTATTAAATGTCAGTCCTGAAACAAAATTTAATCTTTTGAAACCAAAAAATGATAAAGATCTGACAAAGCTTGAAATGGAGGATATGAGTGTTTCTCAAATGATTGAAACGGCTTTAACGCTTCGACCTGAAATCCAAAAAAGTCAACGGGAAGTTGAAGCTGCGATGGAAAATGTTAAAGCTCAAAAAGCTGAAGCATTGCCAAAGATATCTTTTGGGGCAAAAGCCGGGTTTAATGATGATTGGCATCAAGATAATTCTTATCAACGATCCTCATCTATCGGAATAAATGTTTCCGTTCCGTTATTTACCGGTTTTTCTGATACTTATAAGATTAAAGAAGCCGAATATCAAAAGGAACAAGCTTTTTTGACAAAAGAGGATGTAACCGAAACAGTTAAAAATGAGGTGTGGACGGCCTATCATGATTATAAAACTGCCGTATCGTCATATGATATCAGCAAAAAAGCGTTAGAAAGTGCTAAAGAAAATGAACGGGTAGCTTTTGCCTCTTATCAAGTTGGAAAAGGGGATATATTAAATTTGTTAACGGCTGGTTCTCAACTTTCAAATGCCCGAAAAGAGGTTATTGTAGCTTACTATTCCGTTTTGACGAGTAAGGCAAAATTATATAGAGCAATAGGGAGATTTTAATGAAAAAAATTGTTTTGGGATTTATAATAATTGCTGTGATTTTTGGAGCCGCTTTCTTTTTAAAAGGGAAAGAAGAAAAGATTTCTCCAGCGGATTTTGAAATATTAAAAGTTGAAAAGGGACGAATTGTTGAGGAAGTTACGGCTTCCGGTAAAATTCAACCGATTAATACGGTGAGCGTTGGTACACAGGTTTCCGGTATTGTGGAGCATGTGTTGGTTGATTATAATGACGAAGTTAAAGAAGGTCAATTGCTTGCAAAATTGGATACGGCCGTTTTGGTTGAAAACAAAAATGATGCCAAAGCTCGTCTTGATTTGGCTTATGCAAAAAAGAAAGTTGCCGATTTGAATTTTAAAAGATATGAAAAGCTTTATAAAGACAAATTGATTGCAAAGGCAACATTGGAAGAAGCTGAAGTCAATTTAGCAATCGCCGAAGCAGATGTTTTGACGGCAACGGCTGATTATAACAAAGCAGAACGCAACTATGGCTATGCGCAAATTACTTCGCCTGTTTCGGGAACGGTGATTTCAAAAGAAGTAGAGCAAGGTCAAACAGTTGCGGCCAGTCTTCAAACACCGACCTTGTTCACCATTGCTGAAGATTTATCGAAGATGCAGATTGAAGCTAGCATTGCCGAAGCCGATATCGGAGCCATTAAATCCGGTATGAAGGCTACTTTTACAGTGGATGCTTATCCAAACGATTCTTTTGCCGGAGTGATTAAACAAGTGCGTTTGTCTCCGACGGAGGAATCCAATGTTGTGATGTATACAGTTGTGATTGAAGTGGATAATTCATCCAGAAAGCTTTTGCCTGGGATGACGGCTTTTGTTCAAATTATTATTCATGATGTGACGGATGTTTTGAGAATACCGACAGCTGCGCTTCAGTATAAACCGAATGCTTTTGCTCGCAAATTTGTGCCGAAAGTTTCATTAACTATGACTCCGAATCAAAGTGTTGTGTATCAATTAAAAGAGGATAAAATCGTTCCGATTGTATTTACAAGGGGAATCATGGATGCCTCTTATGTTGAAGTGATTGATGGATTGAAAGAAGGGGATGCTTTTATCACGGAACATATTCAAAAAAACGGTAGGAAATAATGTCTGAAAAACAAAAAAATATTGTTATTGAAGTAAAAGACTTGTGTAAAACATACTTTATGGCTGACGGAATGAGTCAGTCGGTATTAAAAAACATCTCTTTTAAAATTGAGGAAGGAGAGTTTGTTTCCATTATGGGGCACTCCGGTTCTGGCAAGTCTACTTTGATGAATATTTTGGGATGTTTAGATCGCCCGACAAAAGGGAAGTATTATTTGTCCGGTAATCTTGTTTCATTAAAGTCGGATAATGAATTGGCTGTT